>JANXAA010000244.1 GCA_025061865.1 Acidobacteriota bacterium
CTTAGGGTAAGGATCCGCAGCGGATCCTCTTCTCCTACCTCCGACGATGAGCGCTCGGCGGCCGAGATAGGTCCGGGGGTGCAGTCCAGGACACTGGGTCTTTCTCCTCAGAGACCTGGGACCTAACAGGGGAGACCCTTTCCATTGCGAGCCATGCGGGTCGCCGTCTACTATAGCAATCGTGACATCCGGCTGGAGGAATGGCCTGTCCCGGCGATCGGGCCGGGGGAGGTCCTTGTACGAGTACGGGCTTGCGGCATCTGTGGAAGCGACGTCCTCGAGTGGTACCGTCGGCCCCGGGCACCGGTCGTCTTGGGGCATGAGATCGCCGGTGAAGTCGTCCAGGTCGGTGACGGGGTGAGCCACCTTCGGCCGGGGGACCGGGTCGTCGTAGCCCACCACGTTCCATGTGGGGCATGTCCTTACTGCTATGGGGGCCATGAGACCGTTTGCTCGGTCCTGCAGACGGGTCACGTGGACCCCGGCGGATTGGCCGAGTACATTCGCGTGCCGGCCCCTCAGACCCGTCGAGGCATCTTCCGCCTACCGGAAGCCCTGACGTGGGCGGACGGGGCGATGGTCGAACCCCTGGGGTGTGTCCTGCGGGGTCAGCGGTTAGCCCGCATAAAGGCGGGCCAGAGCGTCGTCGTCATCGGCTGCGGCGTAGCCGGGCTTCTGCATATTCGGGTCGCTCAGGCCCTCGGGGCCGGTCCCATTTTGGGTATTGAGCCGGACCCCTTCCGTCGGGAAATGGCCCTTCGTACGGGGGCTGTAGCGGTCGGGTCACCCGAGGACGACATCGATGCACTCCAGGCCCATTTGGAGGGTCGGCGGGCCCAGCGGGTCATCGTTTGTACATCGGCTCCGTCTGCCGTCGATCTGGCCTTTCGTTGGGTGGACCGAGGGGGGACTATCCTGTTCTTTGCCCCTGTACCGCCTGAGGCGACCGTGACGCTCCCTTTCAACGAACTATTCTGGCGCAACGAGGTCATCCTGACGAGCTCCTATGGGGCGGCCCCGGTGGACATGCAACAGGCCCTGGACCTCCTTCGGTGGGGTCGCGTCTCGACGCGGGACCTGGTCACGCATCGGTTCCCCCTAGGGGATATCGCCCAGGCCTTTGATCTCGTCCTGCATCCCCGAGATTCCTTGAAGGTCCTCGTCGAGCCGTAGTGGGCGGTTCGGTATCCGGTGCTGGGCTTTAGGTCTTGTTTCGTGATGGCGTAACGAGACCCATTCCCCGCTGGCCCGCTTAGCATGTCTGGTCATCGAACCGGTCTATCCGAACCTAACACCCAACATCGAAAACCTAATACCAGCTATGGAGGTTTTGGGCTTATGTCCAAGCTGTCGAATCTTCGGGACCTCATTCAATACCTGCAGGAGGTCGAACGGCGCGGCCAATGGTTTGTCCAAGGCGGGACCTACCGGTTGGGCGAGGACGCCGTCGTGACCGTCACGCCTATCGGGACGACCCGCCGGGCCGGTGTGGCCATCTGTGTTTATAGCGAGGCCGATACCTATCGGACCCCCCTTGTCGCCATCGTCACAGGGTCGGCGAACGACCTCCCGAAATTGGCCCGGTGTCAGGAGACGCTGGAGCAACTTGGGATTCCATACGAGACGGTCGTCCTGTCGGCGCATCGGACGCCTGACGAGGTTGTCGCCTACGTACGAAACGCCGAGGCCCGGGGCGTGCAGGTGTTCATCGCCGCCGCTGGCATGGCAGCCCATCTGCCGGGCGTCCTAGCGGCCCATACGCTGAAACCTGTCATTGGGGTCCCTATCGGGTCGGGGATCCTATCGGGCCTGGATGCCCTGTTGTCGATTGTGCAAATGCCGCCGGGCGTGCCTGTCGCCGGCGTCGGCGTCGACGCGGCTGCCAATGCGGCCCTTTTGGCAGCCCGCATCCTGCAGACAGCTCATCCGATGCTCCAGGCCGACCTGGAGGCCTTCCGGTCTCGTCAGAAGGCCCAGGTCCTCGAGGGCACCCCGTGGGTCTCGACCCTGATGCAAGCCGAAGCGGGCCTCGCCGAGACCCACCTGGAGGGCGTGCCGCTCCTCAAACGGGGGAAGGTCCGGGACATCTATGACCTGGGCGACCATCTCCTGATCGTCGCTACGGACCGAATCTCCGTCTTTGACGTCGTCCTGCCGACGCCCATCCCTGATAAGGGCCGGATCCTGACGGCACTATCGGCCTTCTGGTTCTGGAAGTTCCAAGACCGGTTTCCCCATCATCTGGTCAGCACCCGGCGGGCGGACCTACCGGGAGACCTGGGCCAGCAGTACCCCTACCTGGAAGGACGGGTCATGCTGGTCCGCAAGCTCAAGGTGTTCCCCGTCGAGTGCGTCGTCCGGGGCTACATCACGGGGAGTGGCTGGCAAATGTACCGGGAGACGGGTCGCATCCTGGACGTAGCCCTGCCCCCGGGCCTTCGGGAGGCCGAGCGCTTGCCAGAGCCGGTCTTCACGCCGACGACTAAGGCCGAGACGGGTCACGACCAACCCCTGACCTTCGATGAGGTCGTCCGCCTCGTCGGCCGGAAGACGGCCGAAACGCTCCGGGCCTGGAGCCTTCAGATTTACCGAGAGGCCGCCGAGTACGCTGAACAGCGAGGCATCCTCATCGCCGACACGAAGTTCGAGTTCGGGGCCGATGAACAGGGACAGATCTACATCGTCGACGAGCTTCTGACCCCCGACTCGTCCCGCTTTTGGCCCAAGGACCTCTACGAGCCGGGGCGGACGCCGCCCAGTTTCGACAAGCAATACGTGCGGGACTACACGAGCCGCCTCGGCTGGAACAAACAGCCGCCGGGACCGCCTCTCCCGCCGGACGTCGTCCGCCAGACGATCGAGAAGTACCGGGAGGCCTACCGGCGTCTCGTGCCTCTGGGGATGCTGTAGGAATCGACTTCGGGAGTCCGGCAGTTCGGCGACTCCGAAATTCGGCGGACGGGCCGTCGGGCCGTGGGGGAGCTCATTTATAGTCGACGTCCCAGCGGCTTCCGTCGAACCCCGGCCAAATTGCCCCATGGCCGGATTCCCGGATTTCCGAATGGGCAAACTCCTGAATTAATTCTTGAGACTCCCGGACTGCTGGATCGCCGGGATCATGGGCTCAAGTCCGTCGGTGGAGGATGCGTTGGATGCTGACCTCCAGGGCAGTCGAGGTGCCGTCCTTCACGGGTGTGATGGTGCAGAGGGCCACGACGGCGGGCCGGGCTTCGGCTGACCGGATGTCGACACGACCGGGGTGATGCCATCGGATCACGCGGACACGTCCCCAGGGGTGGGGAACCGGGAGGACGGGCACGCTTACATAAGTAGCCACGGACCGGAAGGGGCCATGCCACATCCAAACGCTGTGGGGGTCGGCGTCCAAGATGGCCTTCGAGACAGCCAGTGGGAAGGGCGGCGTGTAGAAGCGGCATCGGGCGTGGGAGCGGACTAAGTCCGTCCACTCGGGTCGGACCCGGACGGGCGTCGGGATTTCGTACCAATCTTCGGTGATCGGAAGCCCCGGTGGGCTCATGTGTTCCGGCCACGGGCGGGGTGGGCCGTCGGCCGGGATCAGCCAGCCGGCCCCGGGTCGCCCGGTACAGGCGATGTAGAGGGGAGCCGGTATGAGTAGTTCAGGGACAGAGGGGGTCGGCTTCAGAAATACCTGCCGGACTAAGAAATGTTCCGAGATGGCCCGCCGGACTTCGGCGACTGGTGCATCCCGGGGTACATAGAGACAGAAAATGCGGTCTCCTTCCAGCCGGCAGGGGACAGCTCGGAGGGCCTGCCAGAAGCTCGGGTCCTGCTCATAAAGGGCCATGTCTACGGCGTCGAACACGTCGGCCTGGAGGGGTTGTTCCTCTCGACGCTCGCAGTAGCATTGCTGACAACGCTCACACAGGAATCCCCCATGCAGGGGACAGGTCCCGTCCATTCGACTCAGACACATGGGACAAATCATTCCGGCCATACGAGCACCCGCGAGGGTTCGATGAACTCGATGACGACGGTTTCCCGGGAGACGATGACCTGAT
>JANXAA010000245.1 GCA_025061865.1 Acidobacteriota bacterium
TGAAAACCTCGAGTACGTCATCGTCGATGAACTTCACGCCTACCGGGGTGTCTTCGGGAGTCACGTAGCCCTCGTCTTGCGACGACTTCAGCGGGTCTGCGAGTTCTACGGGTCCCGGCCCGTCTTCATCACGACGTCGGCGACCATTGCTAACCCCGTCGATCACGCCGAGCGTCTCCTGGGTGTCCCTGTGCTCGGCATCGACCGAAGTGGGGCCCCGCAGGGCGAGCGCTACTTCGCCTTGTACAACCCCCCCGTCGTCGACCCAGCCTTAGGCCTCCGGCGGTCCTTCATCCAAGAGGCCTGCCGCATCGCCGAGTTCCTCATCCGGCATGGCATGCAGACCATCGTCTTTGCCCCGTCCCGGTTGTACACGGAGATCGCCCTGCGGTACCTCCAAGAGCGGCTCGCTCAGCGGCCCGACCAACGCGAACGCGTGCGAGGCTATCGGGGAGGCTACCTACCTCGGACCCGTCGAGCTATCGAGATGGCCCTCCGGGCCGGCGAGGTCCTTGGCGTCGTCAGCACGAACGCCCTCGAGTTAGGCGTCGACATCGGGTCCCTGGACGCCTCCGTCTTAGCTTCCTATCCCGGGACGATGGCCAGCGTCTGGCAACAGGCGGGCCGCGCTGGCCGGCGGGACCGGCCGGCTCTCCACGTATTTGTGGCCAGTAGCCGGGCCATCGACCAGTACCTCGTCACGCATCCCGACTACTTCTTTGGGCGTCCGCCCGAGCAGGCCCTCATCGACCCCTGGAACCTATTCATCTTCCTGGACCACTTGAAGTGCGCCGCCTTTGAGTTGGCCTTCCAGGACGACGAGACCTTCGACGGCCAGGCCGTCGCCGAGTGGATGGAGCTCCTCGAGGAGGACGGTTGGGTCCATCGGGTGGGCCGTCGGTGGCACTGGATCGGGAGTTCCTTCCCGGCCGACGCCGTCAGCCTCCGGACAGTCACGTCCGACAATTTCGTCGTCGTAGATACGTCGGGCAAGCCTCGGGTCATCGCTGAGGTCGATTTCTCAAGCGCCCTGACAAGCATCCACCCGAAAGCCATCTACTTGTGTGAGGGCCAAACTTACTACGTCGACGAACTGGACTTCCCAGGCCGGAAGGCCTACGTCCGACCCGTCCAGGTCGACTACTTTACGGACGCCATCCGATACACCCACGTGGACGTCCTGGACGTCCTGGACGAACGGACCGGTCGGGGCTGGCACCTGGCCCACGGTGAGGTCAAGGTCCAGGAGCAGGTCGTCGGTTTTAAGAAGATTCAGTTCGGGACCCACGAGAACGTCGGAAGTGGGGAGCTGAGCTTGCCAGAATACCAGCTCCACACGGCGGCCTTCTGGATATCCTTTGAGCGGCCCGCCTACGAGACATGGTCGCCCGACGCCGCCGTTCGGACGTCGGCCCTCCACGGCCTGGCTTACTTACTCCACCAGATGGCCCCCCTCGTCCTGATGGCCGATGTCCGGGACCTGGCGACGACCACCTCGGAACACGAGCCGGCGGCCGATGAGGCTCGGTCGGCTTTTGCACCCCGGATTTACATGTACGAAGTCTACCCGGGCGGGGTCGGCCTGGCACCGAATCTATTCCGGCGCGCCGGAGAGCTCTTCCAGTGGGCCCGAGACGTCGTCAAACAGTGCGCCTGTGCGGCAGGATGCCCGTCCTGCATCGGTCCCCGACCGGCTGTCGGGACCGACGTTAAGCGCCTCGTCCTGTCTGTCCTGGAGGGATTGGTGAAGGAATAAGGGAATGTGGGCCTCTTGCCTGCAGGCCCTGATTGCCCCAGTATCCCAGCGTTCACAACCGTGCGGCGACCTCGTGGCGGCGCCAGTAGACGTTCAGGACGAGGCCGACCGAGCTCAGGCAGAATAGCAGGAAGGACCCTCCGTAACTGACCAAGGGGAGGGGCAGACCCGTCACGGGGAACCACCCGATGACCATCCCGGCGTTGATCCCGAAGTGAAAAATCCAGAAGGCCAAGACCAGAGCGATCAGCATCTGGCCTGCCGGGTCAGGTGTCCGTCCGGCCAAGGTAAACCATCGGGCTAACAGACCCATATACAGCAAGAATATAAGGACGATGCCGACGAAGCCCCACTCCTCCCCGAAGGACGCCAAGACAAAGTCCGTATGCCGCTCCGGGACGAACCCGAGCTGGGCTTGCGACCCCTGGCGGAACCCCTTACCCCAAAAGCCCCCAGCGCCCAAGGCGATCTTGGACTGAAGGACCTGATAGCCAGCTCCGCGGGGGTCGATGGCCTCGGATTTCAGGAAAGTTAGGACCCGAGCCTTCTGGTAGGGCTTCAGCATGGACCATCCGACCGGCATGGCCATCAAGCCGACCCAGCCCAGGACGAGCCAGTAACGCCAGGGCATCCGGAGGAAGAACCACAGCACGGCCAAGGGAAACAAAAATGTGAGGGCCGTCCCAAAGTCGGGCTGGAGGAGGATCAGACCGATGGGGAGAGCAGCGACGGCCGAGGTCGACAGAAGGTCCCGCAGGCTGAAGCGGTGGGTGCGCAGACGCTCGGCGTGCCGGCCCCCGTAAATCCGGGCCCACATCAGAATGACGGCCAGCTTGGCTATTTCGGAAGGCTGGAGGCGAAAGGGGCCGGCGACCAACCAGCTTTTCGAGCCAGAGACAGCGTGCCCGAAGATCAAGGTCCCAATCAGGAGGGCCATCGAGCCGACGTAGAGGGTCGGCGCCCAAGCCAGCCACTTTTCGTAGGATATCAGTCCGAACGCAGCGCTGGCCAGGAGGCCCAGGCCGATGGCCAGCAACTGGCGGTATACGTAACGCCCGCCCCGGGCATCGACGGTCGTGCTATAGATCGTCGTCAGGCCGATGGCCAGCAGGAGGACGACGATCAGCCACGTGACGGGGTCAAAATCCATCCACCGGGAGAGACGCATGTGTCCAATCCCTTATTTCAAGCCCCGAGAGGGGTTCAGAAGCTTGGACGTTCGATGGGCCCCGTAACGTCGGAAGATCTCTCGGACTCGGGGAGCGGCGACCTCTCCGCCGTAGCCACTGTGCTCTACGATTAATGCAAAGGCCATCGGGTCGTCCGGCCAGTCGACCCAACCGACGAACCAGGCGTGGGTTTTGTACCTCTCTAAGAGCTCTTTCGGGACTTTCTCGGCGTCGGACAAGAGCTCGACCGTTCCAGTCTTCCCGCAGATGGGCACGTCCGGGTCCCGGGCGGTCCGGGCCGTCCCGGCTTGGACGACCTCACAGACGGCCCGATGCAGGAGATTCCAGACGGCGTCCGGGGCTTGCAGACGGTTAATGACCCGGGGCTCTCGACGGAGGACGACTCGGCCGTCCAGACTCTCGATAGCCTGGACGACAGCGGGCTGGTATTGGACGCCCCGATTCCACACCATCGCCATCATGTTGGCTTGCTGGAGGGACGTCGCCAAAAAGGGCCCCTGGCCGACGGCGACGGAAATAGTCTCGCCGGGGTACCAGGGTTCGCGACGGACCTTTTCCTTCCAGAGGGTCGTCGGGACCAAGCC
Source organism: Acidobacteriota bacterium (assembly GCA_025061865.1). Classification (GTDB taxonomy): domain Bacteria; phylum Acidobacteriota; class HRBIN11; order HRBIN11; family HRBIN11; genus HRBIN11. The sequence continues at coordinate 3,531 of JANXAA010000245.1, forward strand.
GCCTTTCTCAAAGTACAAGTCAATGCCCGTCGGGACACCGTAGCCGAAGGTGGCCGCATATCGGGCAATACTGTCAATGGGTGCCCGGACGCCCAGATGGTAGAAGTAAACGTCGCAGGAATGGACGAGGGCCGTACGGAGGTCGACGACGCCGTGGCCGGACGGTTTCCAACACCGAAATACGTGATTGTATAGATGGGCGTACCCGGGACAGGCGACCGTATGGGCGGGCGTCGTCCATCCTTCCAGGAGGCCCGCTATAGCCATGACGACCTTGAAAGTACTGCCCGGAGGATAGAGGGCCTGAATCGTCCGATTCTGGAGGGGATGGGCCGGGTCCTCGACCAGGCGTTGCCACCGATCAGGCCGGATGTAAGGGACGAATTCGTTCGGGTCAAAGGACGGCGTGCTGACCATTGCCCGGACGGCCCCCGTACGGGGGTCTAGGGCCACGAAGGCGGCCGAGACGTCTTGCAGGATCTCATACGCAATCTGCTGGAGGTCGAT
>JANXAA010000246.1 GCA_025061865.1 Acidobacteriota bacterium
GTCGATTCTATACAGCCCGGCAGTCAGCCGAGTCCGGTCTGTCGTGTGGCACGGGGCCCACTACCTGGACGTTTCGAAGCTCCGACCCCACTTCGAGTGGACAGTCGTGGGACAGCCGATGGTGGCTGTGTCGACTCGAGCGATCGCCGAATCCCTCCGGCGAGTCCCGGTCGTTCAGTACGTCGTCGTGCGTAAGCAATGGCCGGACACGATCCACGTCTTTATCGTCGAGCGGAAGCCCTTCGCCGTCCTCCAAGACGCTACGGGCGTGCGGTTCGTGGACGCCGAAGGCGTTCCCTTCCTGTGGTTCCAAGGCGACCTCAACGATCCGGCGTGGCGCCCCTTAATCGTCTATAATGGGGTCGGTCGGCCCGACGCTCGATTCTATCCGATTCGGGCGGTCGTCGAGGTCTTACGCCGGGACCACGCGTGGCTCCTTGACCAAACGCTCTGGCTCCGGTGGAGACCCGAGATGGCGTTAGAACTCCACCAACCCCGGACCCGCATTTTGCTGACCGATGACTGCGGCCCGGACGTCGAGCGGTGTCGCCGGTGGTACCGTCGGCGATTGCAGGAACTCCGCGCGCAATGGGACGAACAGGTCCTGCCGCAAGTCCTTCGGGAGCGGAAGGAAGTCGACCTTCGGTTTGACGGCTACATCTATCTTCGTCCGCTTAGGGACGGTTCATGATCGTCGGAGCCCTGGATATCGGCTCACACAAGGTCTGTTGCGTGATCGCTCGCATCGCCTGGGACAAGAAGGACGCTCCCATCGTCGAGGTCCTGGGTGCTTCCAAGCAGACGAGTGCCGGCGTCGAGAGCGGGCGTATCGTAGACCTCCAGCCCCTCGTGAAGGTCTTGCGGGAGACGGTCCTGGAAGCCTCCAAGATGGCTGGCGTCCGCTTGAATGAGGTGTACATCAACGTCAACGGCGAGTTCGTAGCCTGCTTTAACGTCAAGGGGATCATCACGTTGACGCCGACAGGCCAGGCCCAGCCGATCCGGCGGCCTGACGTCGAGCGGGTTCGGGAAAGTGCCCTCTACAGCTTAAGCCTGCCGTCGGGTCAGGTCATCCTTCACATGCTGGCCCAGCAATTCATCGTCGACAGCATGCCCGGCGTGCGAAACCCCGTCGACATGGAGGGGACTAAACTGGAGGCCGACTTTCACGTCGTGACGGTCCCCCAGACGGTCCTCAACAACGTGAACCGGTGCGTGGAAATGGCCGGACTACGGGTACTCCGGTATTTCCTGACGCCCCTGGCATCGGCTTACAGCGTTACCAACGACTTCGAACGGGAGCAGGGCGTCTTGGTCGTCGACATCGGGGCTGGGACGACGGGTTTTGTGGTCATCAAAAACGAGAGCCTTTACCACTCGTATATCCTCCCCCTGGGTGGCCATCAGTTCACGCTCGACGTGGCCAGCGTGCTGGACACACCGCCGCACGAGGCGGAACGCCTCAAACGTCTGGTCGGGGCCGTGGCCGAGCCGCCGGCTGAGCCGCCGGGCGAGGCCAGTCCGTCCGATGCAGAGATGGTCCCCGTACCATCGCTCCAACCCCGTTCCTCGCCCCAACTGGTCCCCCGGCGACGGATCGCCGAGATCCTGGAAGCCCGAGCCGAGGAGCTTCTGTACCTCATCCGTCAGCATCTGGAGCATGTCCGAATGGTCGACCTCATTCATCGGGTCGTCCTGACCGGCGGCGGGGCCCTGCTGGGGGGGCTCGACCGGATCGCTCGCGCTGTATTTGAAATGCCCGTTCGTGCCGGCTATCCTATAAATATCGAAGGCCTCCGAGACGTCGTGAACTCGCCGGTTTATGCCGTCGCCTGCGGGATCGTTCAGTTAGTAGCGCAGGACGACGAATGGCGTTCCCGCCTGGAACGGAGGGTCGGTATTTCCAAGCGTCTGTGGCAGTGGGTCCGTAATATGGTGCCCTAAAGGGCACCGGCCATGCGCCAGTCTGAGCCCCACCTGAAGGGGCTAAGCCCTAGACCTGAAAAGCGACCCAACCCTCTAAACCTCCCGGGACCAGGCCTTTCGGGAAGCGTCGGAAAGGAGTCCGGCATGACAAACCTCGGATTTTTCGGACCCGGCGAGCGGATGCCGCGGATCATCCCCGAGATCGAGGAGACGTCGGCCTTCATCCCGGTCCTCCGGGTCTTAGGCATCGGTGGGGCCGGCGGGAACGCCTTGAACCGCATGATCGAGCGAGGCCTCCAGGGTGTCGAGTTTGTGGCCATCAACACAGACGCCCAAGACCTCCAAAAGTCCTTGGCGCCCGTCAAGATTCAGATCGGCCACCGTCTCACGAAGGGCCTCGGCGCCGGCGGAAGTCCCAAGGCGGGTGAGACAGCTGCCCTTGAGGACATCGATCGCATTCGGGAGGTCATCGCTGGGGCGCAGATGATCTTCCTGATGGCGGGCTTGGGTGGTGGAACTGGGAGCGGCGCCACGCCCGTCATCGCCCAGGAGATCCGCAAGACGTTCCCTGAGACCCTCCTCGTCGCCGTCGTCACCCTCCCTTTCTACTTCGAGGGGCCCATCCGTCAACGCAACGCTCAGGTCGCCCTGTCCCAACTCAAGCGGAAAGTCGACGCCTACATCGTGATCCCGAATCAGAACATCGTCCAGATCGCCGACCCGGACCTGCCCCTCGCCGAGGCCTTCTGGATGGCCGACGAAATCCTCTACCGGGCCGTCGAGGGCCTGACCGACATGATCGTCCGACCCGGTGAGATTAACCTGGACTTCGCCGACGTGTACAACGTCCTGAAGGACCAAGGCCGAGCCGTCTTTGGTTCTGGCTACGCCGAGGGGGCCGACCGGGCGATGAAGGCCGTCGAGACGGCCTTACACTGCCCCCTCTTGGAGGATACCTCCGTCAAGGACGCCCGCAACGTCCTGGTCCACATCACCGGCAACCGGATCACCCTCCGGGAAGTCGAGACGGCTTGCAGCTATATTTACGAGTTCCTGCATCCCGAGCACGCCCACATGTACTTCGGGTACTCGACCTGTAACGATTTGGCCGGCATGCGGGTCACGATGATCGTCTCGGGTTTCCCCAACGAACCGCCGACGGAAAAGGAGGAAGCCAAGGGTATCGGAGTATCTGCCGAGCCCATCGTCGCTACGACCCGGCGGACGGCATCCTACTACGACGGCCGTACACCGACGCCGACCCGCCTCGAACGGGCCTTTGAGGAGCCCACGCCTGAATCAGCCCGAGAGATCGACCCGGAAGCCCTCCGCCGGCCAGCTATCGAGCGAAGACAGCCCCGGTATGTGTTTCCCGGCTTCCGGCAACGTAAGAGGGAAGGCGAAGAGTAACAGGTCTAGGATTGGATGTCCTACGGCTACTGAGTCGGATCGTGACTAGTCGTTCCCTGGCGGACGCCCTCCGTGATCACCGCGGCGACCCCCCTGGAAGCCTTTGACTACAGTGAAGGCGGTATCCCGACCCTGTCGGTAAGAGATAATGCAGCGTCCTTCCCGATAGAAGTCGATGTGGAATGGAACGATAAAACCATCAGGCATGCCGAAGGGATGACTGTGTCACTAAAAGCGCAATCCAAGAGATGGCGCTATCAGCGCGGGCGAGATCGCTATAAGCAGGCACGCCGAGAGACCTTACGCGCCGCCGGCATAGAACCGTCGTTGGGGGTGCGGAATAGGGGGCGGCCTCGTTCGCCAGCTGAATCCAGGGCGGCTGGACGGTTCTTTCCAAGAATTTGGAGCGGACCTCATTTTGTCTCAACCCGTACATGGGTCTATTTAGGTTGAGCACCGAGGGATTATGGCGCGCGTCCTTGTCTTATGTGGCGGCCGGTCGGCTGAACACGAGATCAGCCTGCTTTCGGCGGCCTTCATTACGGAGACCCTGGCCCGGCGGCACACGTGCCACGTCGTCTACATCCGGCGGGACGGCCTGTGGCATTACGTCCCTCCGCCCTACCCTGCCGAGGCCTTTCCGGCCTTTACCGAACGGGTTGGCAAGTGGCCT
>JANXAA010000247.1 GCA_025061865.1 Acidobacteriota bacterium
TACGGGATGAGGCCTCCGGTACTCATCTGTCGAATTCCCGAATGACCGGACTGCTGACAGAAGAGACCCATGCTGGAACGACGTCCGTCCCCCTACGTGAAGGTGTGCGGCATCACCCGGCCTGCCGATGCCCAGGCGGCGGCCCAAGCGGGCGCCCACTTCATCGGTCTGGTCTTTTACGAACGGAGTCCCCGCTTCGTCACTGACGCCCTGGCGGCCGCCGTCCTGGCGGCCCTGCCGGACTCGGTGACACCCGTCGCTGTCCTCGTGGATCCTGCCCTGGAACGACTCGCCACGGTCTACCGGCTGGGGATTCGATGGGTTCAATTGAGTGGTCATGAGACGCCTAACTTCGTGGAGCACCTTCGAGCACAATGGCCGGACATGCGGGTCTTGAAGGCTCTGCACATCGCTACCCGGATTGACGCCGACGGAGCCGGGGCCTACGTCGGTCTTGTCGACGGGTTCCTCCTGGACGCCCGTCAGGCGGGTCAGTATGGCGGGACGGGTACAGCCTTTGACTGGACCCAGGTCGCCGAGTGGTCGTACGGTCCGTATTTGCTGGCCGGTGGTCTGTCGGCTGACCGGCTCCCTGAGGCCTGGGGCTGGTGGCAGACCCATCCAGCGTGCGTCGGATTTGACCTATCGAGCGCCTTAGAGGTCCGTCCCGGCATAAAGGACTTGGCGAAGGTCCAGGAATTCTTCTGTTTGTATGACCGTCTGCGAAACGCAAGATGAGTTCTCAGGTCCTGGGTGCTGGGTCCCAGGGAGGGCGCCACCGCCCATAGACTCCGGTCCCCCAGGTCTTGTCTGGGCCGACTGGTTGGCCGCATCCCGTGGGTTCCCCTCTTCCAGGCACCCGGTCCCAGGACCTATGGAGCTGGGTTTTCGAATCCCATGAGTCCCCCGTCCCCGATATGGGTCGAGGCTTATGTCCTGGAAGGCAAGCCGACCGGCACAGGCCGGTTCCTGGGCAACGTCTTGCGGACGTGGAGCCGAGCAGTGCAAGGCGACTCGACGGCCCCGGCGCCTCGCGTGCGGCTTGTCTTACGCGACCAGCTGGCCACCCCTTGGGCCAGTCTGGCTGACGTCTATCCCACCTATCGGATTCCGACTCGGCGGGCATCTTTCTTCTTATGGCAACAGGGACCCGTCCGGCGATGGCTCCAGTCCCAGGCCGACGGCGTTTATTTAGCCACGAACTACACGGTTCCCCTGAACGTTTCAATCCCGCGAGCCGTCGTCATCCATGACGCATCTTTTTTCCGTTATCCCGAGGCATTCCCTTGGTACAAGCGGGGTTTCCAGCGACGGTTGGTGCTACGGTCTATCCAGGAGTCAAGGCTCGTGTTTGTACCTTCCGAATGGACCGCCCGGGAGGTCGAACGCTTGGGTCGGATCCCAGCCGACCGGGTCGTCGTGACTTACGTGGGATGGGACCCCCGATGGCTTGACCCCCCAGGCATCTCTCGGCTGGACCTCTTCCGGTCATTTCAAGTCGACCCCGACGCCTTCGTGTTTCTGACCGTCGGGTCCCTGTTTCAGCGACGGCGGCCGGAGTTGCTGATCCGCATCTGGGCCGAAATGGGTCGGCGGGCCTGGGCCGAGCGACCTGTCCTGGTATGGATCGGCGAGAACCGCTCCTATCCCTTCGTGGATTATGCACGGATCGTCCGTCGCCAGGGCTTAGATCGGTGGGTCCGGTTCCTGGGGTATCAGCCGGAAGACGTCCTGCACGCCTTCTATCGGCACGCCGACGCGGTCTTGTATCTTTCGGAATACGAGGGCTTCGGCTTGCCGGTCCTTGAGGGCTTGGCCGCTGGCAAACCGGTCGTCGTCAGCGATATCCCCGTCTTTCGGGAACTATATGGTGACTTCGTCGTGCGAACGCCGATGAACGGTGAGGCCCTCTTGGACACCCTATGGGCCGTGCTCCAAGGCCACCGACCCGACCGGCCCGAACCCCTCTTACAGAAGTACACATGGGACCGCACGGCCCGGACTATCGGGGACGCCCTCCAGAGGCTGGTATAAGGTCCCAGGTCCCGGGCGTCGGGTCTCAGGGGAGGGACCCCGGCTGCAGACCCAGGCCCTACCTGGGTCGACTCGGGTGGCCTTGTCCTGAGACCCTGTGAGTCCGTGGTCCTTTTCTGGGACCCGAAGCCCGGGATTTTAGGGGGTTGCCATGCATATTCGCCTGCGGAGTGCCGCTATATGGACGGTTCTGTTCTACTCGGCCCTCTCTGGGGGCGGCTCGACCCGACCGGACGACGAGGCCCTGTGGCAGACCCTCGTCGAGACACCGGCCCCCTCGGGCGTCGAACAGGCGCTGGCCGATCAGGTCCGGGCGGCCTTGGCCGACGTTCCCCTCAAGAACGACAACTTGGGCAACCTTTGGGCGACCTTCGGGACCGGCTCTGAGACATGGCTTGTCTTGGCGCACCTGGACGAACCCGCATGGGTCGTCGGGGACGTCCGGCCCGACGGGTTCATGCGGATGACACCCGTCGCTCTGAGCCACATGCCCGCTCGGGCCCACGGCTACATCATCGGGCATCCCGTCTGGGTCGGGCCGCCGTGGGGAAACGGCGTCGTCGCCTTGCCCTCGACGCATCTGCAACGGGGGATGGGAGAACGAAGTCGTCACTATAACGATATCGGTCCGAACGACCTGTACGCAGACGTCGGGGCCGCCTCGCCGGAGGAACTCGATCGAGTCGGTTGGGGGCCCCTGAGCCGGGTCGTCCCCCAGCGGCGAATGGTCCGCCTCGCTGGGGACTTGCGGGCTGGCTGGCACGTGGCCGACCGGGCCTTCGTCGAAGTCCTGATCCAGCTGGCCCGTTTTCTTCATCGGAATCCACCCGCCGGTCGACAGGTCACGGTCGCTTGGGTGACGCAAGAGCTTTATGGGGCTAAGGGTCGATTCCGGCTAGCGACCCAAATCCCGGCCCAACGGGTCGTCCGACTCGACGTCGTGGCGCCCTTCCAGCAGGACGGGGTATGGGTCGAGCCCGACGTCCTACCGGGGCAGGGCGTGCTCGTCGGGACGGGGCCCCGCTTTGGATACGCCGAGACCCTTGTCCAGTACGTCTTAGATGTGGCCCGACACTCGAACGTCCCAGCTCGGCCTGTGCCAGCCCCCCCACCCCCGCCAGCGACGTATCCTCCAAGCCGCACTCGATGGGCTGAGGCCGAGACGGTCCTGGTCGCCATCCCGACCTTGTACCCCCACACGGCCGTCGAGACCGTCTCCAGCCAGGACCGACGGCATCTATTCCGCTTGCTCTCCTTACTCCTGACGGGGGCCACAGGGGTCCCGTCAGAAGTCTCAGTCCCGCCCATCGTCCGTCAGCCCATCCGACTGACCGACCGGAGTCCCGCCGAGTCCCTCCTGCGGGTCTTGACGGAAATCTATGGTGTGTCTGGCTACGAGGGCCCCGTGGCCGACGAAATTCGGAGACGTCTCCCGTCCTGGGCCCAGCCGCAGACAGACGCCCTGGGCAATCTGTGGATTACGTTCGGCCCCGACCGGAATCCCCACTGGGTCTTTGTCGCTCACATGGACGAAATTGGGTATCGCATCCGTCAGGTCCTGTCGGACGGGTCGGCCACTCTCGAGAAGGTTGGGGGCTTCTACGACGAGATTTACGAGGCCCAGCCGGTCGTCGTTATCCGACCCGACGGCCGGCAGGTTCCGGGTATCATCCGGCCCCGGGACCGGTACTGGCGGGACGAGTCGGCCCAGGCCGACTTCACGGAAGCCGACTTGCGGGTCGAGTTTGGGACTCGGACGATGGCTGAGACGCAGGCCCTGGGCGTCGAGCCGGGCGCCCCAGTGACCTTCGTCAAGCAGTACCGGCCCCTCCTGGGCCTGCGGGCGAATGCCCGGTCCTTCGACGACCGCGTCGGGTGTGCGGCTCTCCTGCTGGCTTTGCAGGACATCCGGCCGGAGACCCTCAAGAAGCGGGTGACCTTCCTCTGGAGTGTTCAGGAAGAAGTCGGCCT
>JANXAA010000248.1 GCA_025061865.1 Acidobacteriota bacterium
CCCCCCCCCCCCCCCCCCGCACACCCTCCCGGGGGGCTTCCCAGGAAACTTTCATGGAAGTGCCTCTTTCCCACCATCGGGTCTTCTGGCCCAGACGCCGGTCGGTCAAGGGGCGAGCTGTGTCGAATGCCATAAGAAGGTTACACCCCAGATCGTCTCGGATTGGCAACTCAGTAAACACAGCCAAAATGGCGTCGACTGTGGTGAGTGCCATGGCCGGGCCCACACCTCTGCGCAAGACGTGGAGAAGGCCCGTATCCCCACGCCGGAAACTTGCGCCCCATGTCACGCGGACCGGGTCGAGCAGTTCCAGAAGGGCAAGCATGCGTTCGGATGGGTAGCGATGAAGGCTATGCCGACGACCCACTGGCTCCCGATGGCGCTGACGGAAGGGATGAAAGGCTGTGGGGGATGCCATAAGATCGGGTTAAAGACAGAAGCCGAGATTCGGGAGCTGAAACGACAGGGGGCCGGTTTTGGCGTCGCTTCCTGCGATGCTTGCCACACGCGGCATTTGTTCTCTGTAGACGAAGCTCGCCAGCCGCAAGCCTGTCAGACATGCCACATGGGCTTTGACCACCCGCAATGGGAGATGTATTCGTCCTCTAAGCATGGCGTCCGGTACCTTCTGAAGCAGAACAAGATCCTTCCAGAACCCGTCGCAGCTCCTACCTGTCAGACGTGCCACATGCCGGAGGGGGACCACGCTGTCCGTACGGCCTGGGGTTTCTTGGCTGTCCGTCTGCCGCTACCGGAAGACAAGCAGTGGGCCGCCGACCAAACGGTCATCTTACAGGCGCTGGGCGTGCTAGACCCTGAAGGCCAGCCGACGAAACGCTTCGAATTAGTCAAACAAGTGGACCTGGCTCGTTTAACTCAGGAAGACTGGCAGAGGGAACGTGAGCGCATGCTGCGGGTCTGTACTCAATGTCATTCGTCGCGCTTTGCGCGTGCTGAACTGGAAAAGGGCGATCAGATGATCCGGGAATCGGACCGCCTGCTGGCGGAAGCGATCCGTATCGTGGCCGGGTTGTACAAAGACGGCATCTTAAAGAAGCCGGCCCACTATGCGTATCCCTTCCCGGACCTCTTGGCGTTCCATGACGCCCCGACCCCGATCGAGCAAAAGCTCTTCGTCATGCATCTGGAACACCGTATGCGTACCTTCCAGGGGACCTTCCATGCGAACCCGGATTATGCGCTCTGGTACGGTTGGAGCGAGATGAAGCGGGACCTCACCGAGATCCGAGCCATGGCCGAGGAGCTACGTCGCGCCCATCGGGCCCCAAAACGCGCAGAGGCGACCCGGGGGAATCGAGGGGAATAAGCAGGAGAGTCGGCTTCGTGCAAGTCGAGACGGCGGGTCTTTTAGCCGCCGGGTCGGGCGAGCGATTCCGGCAGGCCGGATTTGAACGGCCCAAGCCCCTGATTCCAGTCGCCGGCATGCCCTTGATCGGTCGGATGCTGTCGCTCCTGGAAGCGAGCGGTATCCGGGTCGTCTACGCCGTCGTCCGGGAAGCTTTTGCGGAAGCTGTGCGACATTACGTCGAGGGCTTGTCCTTACGCCTGACGGTCCACTGGGTCGTCCGGACGACGCCCGGTTCATTCCATAGTTTCTTCGCCCTGCACCCCTTCCTGAGGGACCATCCTCGGGTTCTACTGACGACCGTCGACACCGTAGCCGACCCCGTCGAGTTCCAGGCATTTCTTGCCGCCAGCCGGACGGATGACGTGCCTTGGGACGGTCTCCTGGCCTGCACGGCCTTCGTTCAGGACGAACGCCCCCTTTGGATTCAGGTCGATACCGGACACCGTATCTTAGAGGTCGCTTCACCGCCGGACCGTGCAACATGCGTGACGGGCGGCCTATATGTCTTCAGTTCCCGTATCTTTCAGAGGATGGAGCTGGCCCGGGCCCAGGGTATTCATCGCCTCCGGGACTTTCTCCGACGGCTTGCGGAGGATGGATACCGCCTGCAGGGTTTTCATTTTTCCCGGATCATTGACGTGGACGACCCGACGGACCTGGCCGAGGCAGAGTCCTTCCTTAAGGGCAGATGAGCCGGCAGGCAGATGGATCATTCCCGGGTTGGCTGTCCCGAGACTGCCCATGAGGGTGACGGTCAGGACGAACCAGCAGGTTGCCCCGGCCTCTCATCTCCCCACCTGTTCATCTCTCCCCACTTCCTACCGGCCCATCGGCCGACCTGCGCCATGTACAATGATCGATGGAGTGAATCTGTCATGCCGTCGTTTCGCCCCGCCGCCACGTTCCCGTCGTGCTTGGGCATACGGCGCCATCCGCGGTATTCGCCGGGCCGTGTCGAGGCCGATACCCGCATTCTCTTACGGACGGCCGAAGAGCTCGGCCGTCGGGGCTATACCGTCGAGATTCGAGACGAGACCGAGCTTGACGATGACGTCCCCGCCCGGGTTATCTTTACGATGGCCCAGAGTCTCAGGGGCATCCGGCGTCTGCGGGCCCTCCAACGGCAGGGCCGGGTCGTCGTCAACTCGCCGGAGAGTATCCAGAATTGTCGTCGAAACCGTATGATCCCGCTCCTCCGGGCCGCCGGCGTCCCCTTACCGGCGAGTTGGTTTGTAGACCTCCGGTCAGGACGAGGCTTTGACTCCGTACTGGCCGGGGACGGAGCCCAGACCCGACAGGTCGGATTTCCAAGGGCTGGACGGCTGTGGGTCAAGCGGGGTGACGTCCATGCGACGGACCCCAGTGACGTCGTGGCCGTCGATAACGAGCGAGACCTCGAGGCCGTCCTGGAGCAGTTTCGTCGGCGGGGCCTTTACCGGGTCTTACTCCAAGCGCATGTGCCCGGCAGTCTCGTGAAGTTTTACGCCGTTCGGGGGACACCCTTCTTCTTTGAGTACTTTCCGGACCCCCAGACTCTACGTCCCATCGACTCGGCGACCCTGCAGTACTGGGCTACGCGGGCCGCCGAGGTCCTGGGCCTGGACGTGTACGGAGGGGATGCCGTCGTGACGCCCGACGGGTCGGTCGTGATCATCGACGTAAACGACTGGCCCAGCTTCGAACCGTGCGTCGAAGAAGCGGTCCCTTTCATCGTCGACCGCATCCTCCAGCGGGCGCGGGCGGCAGGCGCAATAGAGTTATAGGGGCATGATAGGGGCATGCTGATGATAGCCACGGCCCGAGCGATCCTGTTCGACTTCGGGGGTACACTGGACGCCGACGGTCTTCACTGGTCGGACCGATTCGGACGGGCCTATCAGCAAGCGGGTCGGCCCGTCGACCCGGACCGCTTCTGGACAGCCTTCGCGGCGGCCGAACGGGCGCTGGCCGGCCGAGACCTGCGGGGGTGGTCCTTCCGGGCCCTCTTAAGACTCCAGGTCCGCCTTCAGATAGAGGCCCTCGGCTGGCTGACCCCCACGGGGGATGCGGTGTCCGATCAAGGTTGGATAACTGCGGAAGACATCGTCCGCTGGGCCGCCGCCGTGGTCGACTTCTGTTACGAAGAGGCCGCTCTGTGCTTGCGCCGCAACCGGTCGGTCCTGGCCGAGCTCCGGGCCCGCTCGTATCGGCTCGGCATCGTCGCCAACTTCCCGGGCAATCTGGCCGACGTCTGTCGGGAATTCGACCTGACGGCCTGCCTGGACGTCCTCGTCGATTCGACCGTCGAGGGCGTCGCCAAGCCGGACCCCCGCATCTTTCAGAGGGCTCTCGACCGCTTGGGACTCCCAGCGTCTGCGTGCTGGTTCGTCGGGGACTCCTTAGAGAAGGATATTCTGCCCGCCCGACGGTTGGGCTTCCGGACCGTCTGGATCGTGCCGGCTGAGAAGGAGCCGGTGGAGCATCCGGCGGCGGACGTGGTCATTCACCGCCTGCCGGATGTCTTGGCAGTCGTGCCCTAACAAAAGCAGCAGGACGAGGCTGGGCTCCTAATGAACCCGTAGGCAAGCGGGCGGAGAGCGAGGTGTCAAAGACAGGGATGGGTAGGGCTCACTTTAGCGCGAACCGG
>JANXAA010000249.1 GCA_025061865.1 Acidobacteriota bacterium
GGTACCATGTGCGTCCGTCCCTGGGAGCCCTGGCCCGGCAGTACGTGCGGTATGGCTTCTGGCGGGCTCGGACGTCCGTCATCTATCCAGGATCACTCCGCTGGCGGCATTGGGCCCCGCCGCTCTTGGTCCTGGGGCTGGTCGGCTCAACCCTCCTGGGGGCGGTCGGGAGCCGATGGGGCTGGGTCGTCCCAGCCCTCTACGCTGTAGCTAACGTAGGGGCTTCCCTGGGGACGGCCCTCCGGCGAGGCTTACGGTATTGGCCGGTCCTGCCGGTCATTTATGGAGTCCTGCACGTAAGCTGGGGCACAGGCTTTCTGGTTGGCCTGGTCCGGTGGGGGCTCCGAAGGACAGGAACAGCGGCCTCCATGCGGGATGGCTTGTGACTCGAAAGGCTCTCTGGGTCTCCGATCCCTCAAAGCGTGGCCGCCTACAACCCCCCCTACCCGTTAGAACAAGGCCAAATATGTGGAACCCCGCCCGCTAAAGCAGGGTCAATCCCAATCCCGCTCGTAGGACAGGGCATAGCGCGACCCGAGACCCCTTACAGACCTCATCTATTCCCTATAGACCACAATTTAAGTTAAAATCACTAAGCTGCGGCCTGTAGGACTAACGGGGGCCTTGGTCTATAGGTGGGCCCGGATTTCCTGTATCCTTCCACCGATGCCGCCTGAGTGTCTTGTCCAGTCCCCTGGCGGTAGGCCTACCGCCTCTCCTGTGGGGGAGATTCAGGGTAAGGGCAGACCGATTATGGACGACGCTCCTCAGCCGAGTCCTCTCCTGGAGGAAGAGGGGGAACCGGGTCTCTGGTCGGCCCGCCGCTGGCCAGAAGCTGAGAACCCCGTGGCTTTTGCTCTGCAAAGACCTTCGCGTGGGAGAGTGCCTGACGTGAATACGGCAGCTGTCAAGCTAGAGGCTCCGCATCGGACCTGGGCGTTGAACCTGCGGGAACGGCGCTGGGTGGCGGCCCTGGGGGATGTCCTAGTCGCCGGCCTGGCGGCCACTGGGGCCCTGGCCCTGTGGAGTTGGGCCGACCATGGATCGATTACGCTGACCTGGATGGTCGAACGCAGCCTGTGGGTCCCGATGCTGGCCGCTATGTGGACGGCGGGCTTGTGGCTGAGTGGTACCTATGCCCTACCCTCCCTGTACCGGACGCCCTCCTCAGGGCGGACCTTGCTGACGGCGGCGGCCCTGACTGTAGGGGCCTACCTGCCGATTTACTTTGCGGCGCCTCGGACGGCCCTGCCGCGATTGGTCGTCCTCGAGATGGCCGGCCTGGCGGTCGTCCTTACGGCCGGTTGGCGCCGCCTGTGGGCTCGATGGATGGGTCACGCAGGGATGATCCGGCCGGTCCTCATCGTGGGGACCGGCGAAGCCGGCCTCGCCGTGGCGGCCCTTCTGCAGGAACGGCCCCAGGCGGGCTACCGGGCCGTCGGCTTCGTGGACGACGGCCTCCCCGGGGACGCTCATGCCTCTTCACCCTTGGAGGAGAGGCCCAATTCCCTGCCCCTCGTCGGCCGGATTCGAGAACTGCCGGACCTGGTCGCTCGCACGGGGGCCGTCGAGGTCGTCGTGGCGACCCGGGAGACACCTACGCCGGAGTTGGCGGACGGCCTGACTCAATGTCACGCTTGGGGGGTCGCCGTCACTTCAGCCGCCGAACTTTACGAAAACCTGACGGGCCGTGTACCCCTGGATTGGGTCGGCGACGACTGGCTGACCGTCTTGCCCCTAAACCATCGGGGTACGGGCGTCCTATACCGGTCGGCTAAGCGGCTGATGGACATCGCCGGGGCCACGCTGGGACTCCTACTGTTTTTGCCGTTCCTGCCCCTTATGGCCCTGGCCATCCGGCTAGATTCGCCAGGGCCCGTTTTCTACCGCCAGAAACGGGTCGGCCGGGGCGGCCGAGTCTTTACGATCTGGAAGCTCCGGACGATGCGGCCCGACGCCGAAGCCGAGGACCACCCCGTCTGGGCCCGAGTCGACGACCCCCGCGTCACCCGGGTCGGCCGTTGGCTCCGGAAGTTCCGTATCGACGAATTCCCCCAGTTTTGGAATGTCCTGAAGGGCGACATGAGTGCTGTCGGGCCTCGACCTGAGCGGCCTGAGTTCGAGCAAGAGCTGGCCCGGCATATTCCCTTCTACCCCCTGCGGCACGCTGTCAAGCCCGGCATGGCCGGCTGGGCCATGATCCACCACGACTATGTCGATAGCCTCGAAGACGCCCGGACTCGTCTGGAATACGACCTGTACTACATTAAGCACCAGTCCCTGTGGCTGGATGTCCAGATCATCGTCCAGGCCGTCCTGGAGCTCCTGGCCCGGAAGGGGCGGTAGGAGGAATGGAAGATGGAATTGGGAATAGGGGCTAAAGGGTATACCGAGCGGCCTTTACAAGGAGTACCCCAAAGACGGCCAGGACGTAGAGAAAGGGAATGGACCCACTGGCCGAACTGCCGAATCGGGTGAAGCCAGCGGGCCCTGGCCTGGGATGGGTCATCGGTGTACTATGGGAGCGAGAAACCTGAAAGGCAGGAATCCTATGCAGGTCCTGGTCGTCGATGAACGGAAGGAGGTCGTGCCGGAGCCCTACGTCATCCGCCTGGGGGGCTGGACCCTGGAGCGGTACCTCCGGGAAGCCCCCGAACACGCCCGATGGGAATTCGCCTACGGGGAGGTCCTCGTGTACTCACCGGCCTCGGCTGAACATCAAGATCAAGTCGGATTTCTATACCGCCTTTTGGCTGGCTACTGTGAGACCAGAGGCTGGGGGAAAGTCCTGATGGGTCCGGCGGCCGTGCGGTTGTCGTCGGAGGTCGTGCGGGAACCCGACTTGTTTGTCCTGGCGCCGGAAGACGTCGCCCGGGCCCACGGCAGTCCCCTGCAGGTCCGGCCCGTCCTGGTCGTCGAGGTCACGAGTCCCTCGACTCGGCGCATCGACCTCATCGAGAAGGCCCAGGACTATGCCCAGGCCGGGATTCCCGAGTACTGGGTCGTGGACACCGACGGGGGCGCGGTCGTCGCCCATCGGCTCAGGGAGGGTTTGTACGAGAGGACGTCGGTGACGGCGGGACGACTCGAGAGTCAAGCCGTGCCGGGCTTCTGGCTGGACGTCGGGTGGTTGTTCCGACGACCCCTACCGCCCGTCGCCGAGTGCCTTCGCCAAATAGTCGGATAATTCTCTACACACATAGGGAGGACTGGACGACGTGGGGAACCGGGAAGAGGCCCGGCGCTGGCTGGATCAAGCTCGGGCGGACCTAAGGACGGCCCGGGATTGTCTGAAAGCGGGCCATTACTATGCGTCAGCCTTCTTTGCCCAGCAAGCTGCCGAGAAGGTCCTAAAGGGATTTCTCTACAGCCGAGGGTTTCGTGCCCTCATCACTCATTCGGTCGTCGATCTCCTGGAACAAGCGGGTAAGGAAGAGCCCTCGTTCCGGGACCTAATCGACATGGGCCGGGAGTTGGACCGACACTACATCGGGTCCCGGTATCCGGACTTTTATCCGGCGGGGGCGCCCTATCGGTACTACACGGAGGAGATGGCCCGCCGATGCGTGCGATACGCCGCGTCGATCTTGAGTCTCTCGAGGAGATTTATAAAAAAATAGATATATATGTAGAACGATTGATTCAGACGTGGGGTCCCCAGGCCGTCCTGCTCTTTGGGTCCTTCGCCCGGGCAGACGTCCACGAGGGCTCCGACGTCGATATCGCCGTCATCGCCAACTTTCAGGAGACCTTTCTCGACCGGATCTGCCGTCTCTTGGACCTGAACGAGGGCCTGGGCCTCCCTTTAGAGCCGGTCGGCTACACGCCTGAGGAGTTCCGCCAGATGTGGGAGGCCGGCAATCGCTTCGTTCGGGAGATCGTAACCCACGGGCGGGTCCTCGCCGGGGACCTGGCAGCCGTCCTCCCCCGCCGTCGGCCCAAGAGCAGACCTGGCTAGCGTATCGGAGACCGCGAATGGAGGT
>JANXAA010000024.1 GCA_025061865.1 Acidobacteriota bacterium
GAACATTCAGCCCCCCCGGGTCATCGGCCATGAAGTGGCCGGCCGGGTCGTCGCTGTCGGTCGTCAGGTTGAGGCTTGGAAGGAGGGAGACTACGTCTCGGTCGAGACCCATATCGTCTGTGGACGGTGTCGGGCCTGCCGGACGGGCAACCTGCACGTGTGTTACCGACTTCAGATCCTGGGCATCCACCGACCCGGCAGTTACGCCGAGTACGTCTGCGTGCCAGCGATGAACTTGGTCCGGAACGACCCCCGGTGGCATCCGGCCGTGGCGTCCATCCAGGAGCCCTTCGGGAATGCTGTCGATACGGTCCTCTGTGAGTCGGTCGCCGGTGCCCGCGTCCTGGTAACGGGCTGTGGCCCCATCGGCCTGATGGCCATCGGCGTCGCCCGGGCCGCCGGAGCCGACTGGATCGGGGCGACGGACCCGAATGCCTTCCGGCGGTCTTTGGCCCTCCAGATGGGGTCCGACCAGGTGTGGGACCCCACGCAGGAACCCGTCCTAGACCTCATCCTGGAGGCCACGCAGGGCGAGGGCGTCGACGTCGTCCTCGAGATGTCCGGCCATCCGGTGGCCCTGGACCTAGGATTGAAGGCCTTGGCCATGGCCGGACGGGTCGCCCTCCTGGGCCTCCTGCCGACGCCGGTGTCTGTCGACCTGACGGATGGCCTTATCTTCAAGGGCGCTCGCATGTACGGCATCACGGGTCGTCGCATGTTCCAGACCTGGTATCAGGTCCAAGCCTTCCTCCGGGACGGCAAGGTCCCCCTCGAGCGCTTGATTACCCACGAGTACTCCCTAGAGGCTTTCGAGGCGGCGTTCCGCCGGATGGAGGCCGGGGACTGCGCAAAAGTCGCCCTATATCCCAACCTGGAGCTGGTCCGCCCTTTACACGGACTGGCTTCGGCATGACTGGGGGCCAATAAGTAGTTCAGCCGATAAGAAGTAAGGAAGTGCCGGCGTCCCTGCTCCCACAGACGGGACGTCTGCACTCTAAGTCGGAGGCGTGCATCATTTTGGATGGCAGCAGAGCAACGTTATGACCTACGATGGGAGGCCGACGATGGGCGTGCTGGACTTCATCGATACGGAACTTCAGGAACTCCAGGCCCAGGGTCTGTATATCTACATCCGGACCATCGAGAGCCCGCAGGGTGCTTGGATCACCGTTCAGGGCCGACAGGTCTTGAACCTGTGCTCGAATAACTACCTGGGCTTTGCGAATCACCCGGCCCTCCGGCAGGCCGCGCACGAGGCCATCGAACGGTTCGGTGTCGGCCCAGCGGCCGTCCGGACGATCGCCGGGACGATGAGCCTTCACTTGGAACTGGAGCGGAAGCTCGCCGAGTTCAAACGCGTCGAGGCCACGCTGTCCCTCCAGTCCGGTTTTGCCGCTAACTTGGCGACGATCCCGGCCCTCGTCGGGCCCGAAGACGGTATCTTTTCTGACGAGTTGAACCACGCCAGCATCATCGACGGATGCCGCCTCAGCCGGGCCCAGATCGTCCGCTATCCCCACTGCGACGTGCAGGCCCTCGAGGATCTCTTGCGGCGGGAAGCCTCCAAGTACCGACGGCGCCTCCTCGTGACCGACGGCGTGTTCAGCATGGACGGCGACATCGCCCCCCTGCCCGAATTGGTCCGACTGGCCCGAGAATACGAGTGTATCCTGATGGTCGATGACGCCCACGGCGAGGGCGTCCTCGGCTACGGTGGCCGCGGCATCGTCGACCACTTCGGCCTTCACGGCCAGGTCGACATTGAGGTCGGCACGCTGTCCAAGGCCTTCGGCGTCGTCGGAGGCTACGTGGCCGGGTCGGCCCGGCTGGTCGAGTACCTCCGACAGAAGGCCCGACCGTTTCTGTTCTCTAGTGCTGTCACGCCGCCTGACGTGGCCGCCTGTATCGCCGCCGTCGACATCCTGACCGAGAGTACGCAACTCGTCGAACGTCTCTGGGAAAATACCCGCTACTTTAAGGAAGGCATGCGCCAGTTGGGCTTCGATACGGGTCGAAGCCAGACGCCCATCATACCCGTCATGTTAGGCGACGCCCGACTGGCGACCGAGTGCTCGAAACGCCTATTCGAACACAACGTCTTTGCTCAGGCCATCGGTTACCCGACCGTTCCCCGGGGCCAGGCCCGAATCCGGGTCATGATCTCGGCCGTCCATGCCCGAGAGGACCTCGACTTCGCCCTCGAGGTCTTCCGCCGGGTCGGCCGAGAGCTCGGCGTCGTGAGTTGAAGGGGGCCTCGGGTGTCAGGTCGTGGGTGTTCAAGTGTAAAAAACTACGGACCGGGCACCGGCAGGGTGTCGGGAGGCCTCGTCCTGCTAACCCAATAAACCTAATAATCTAAATAAGATATAGGTTTGTAGTCCGCAGGCCTGGGTCTCTTTTATACAGAGGGCTGGAGACCGAATGCGCGTTTGTCCCTCGTGCGGCTCGGCCTATTCCGACGAACGCGACACGTGCCCCCTATGCGACGTGCGCCTGCAGGATCAGGACAAGACCCAAGTCATCACCATTCCCCAACGGCGACCCCCTGAATGGCACCGACCCTGCCCCTACTGCGGTCAGAAAGTCCTGATCGGCTTGGACCGTTGCCCCTGGTGCCGTCGCCCCCTGGAGGAGGAGACGGCCCGAGTGACTCCAGGGGAAGCGGCTCCGCCTGCCTCGATGCCGCCGGAGACGGCTCCAGACAAAAAGCCGTCGGTCTATATCGACTCCCGACTGATGAGCTTCGAGACGATGGACACCGAGGAGACCCGCGTCATCGAACGTCGCGGTGGGGAGGTCTTTCCCGAAGAAGCAATCACGACTCCACTCAGTCCCCTAGAGGCGCCGGCGATGCCGGCCCCCGAACCCGTCGGGCCCCTGCCTCAGGGGGTACGAAGCCCGACGCCGGAAGCGCCGCTTTCAGCCGACTCGGCTCTGCGTCCGTTGGTTCCCCCTACAGCCGTCCGCATCGGCTTGGTCGTCCTCGTCTTCGGGATCGTGTTCGGTGTCGGTCTCGCTGGGTACTGGTTCGTCCGCCGACTGATGCGCTCCGAGCGGCCGGCCCCGCCGGCCCTGACTCAGCGGCCGGTCGCGCCATCCTCGAAAGCCGAGACCCCAGGCCCCGCGCCCCCCGCCATCGTGAACCCGCCGGCCATGGGGCGTCTGATCGTGAGTATTCAGCGTCCGGCCCAGATTTACGTCGACGATGCCCTGGTCGCCACGGCGCCCGTCGCTGAGATCCAAGTCCCACCGGGGACCCATCGAATCCGTGTCGTGTGGCTTCCCACCGATAAGAGCCCGCCGCCGGACCCCCAGGAGTTCACGGTCGAAGTATTTCCTGGGCAGGCCGTGAACCTCCCGGTGACCCCACCGAAACCGGCCCGGCTTTACGTCAATACCTGGCCCTGGAGTGAGGTCTGGATCGACGGCCGTCGCTACGGGGAGACCCCAGCCGTCGTGACCCTCCCGGCGGGACCTCATGAACTGGAGTTCCGCCGCTCAGACGGCCGGAGCTACCGGGTCTCGATCGAGCTCCTCCCAGGCAAGACCCTGCGGGTCGGCTACGACTTCACGTCGGGTCAGCTCTGGCAAAATCCCCCGCCGTCGGCCGCCTCGTCCCCAGGAGTTGACAGGAGCGGGGAGCCGGAATAAGATTAAAGTTCTAGTGTCCGGTTTTCGGTGTTAGGTGTTCAGACGCATAGGAAGGCGGACGCCGAATGCTGAATACCGGGAGCCCCAGCTAACCGGATCCGTGCCGATGATGGTGGCTTGGTGTGCCTCACGTAACCCGGTGACTTCGACCCTGCGTCACCGGCATAGGCCTGCCTAAACCCGCCCGCCGATGGGAATTCCCGCCAGATTCAAGGCCGCGGCGGTAGTCTGACCTCTCGCACGGGCGCATTGCCTTAGAATTACGCAAATTAATTATATTAATAAAATCTTTATTCATAATTCTAAGGGTCCACGGGGCACGGCCGCCGGCATTCCGGCTGGCGTCGGGAGGGGATGGCACGGACATCCCTGCCGGCGTTGGACGCCGGGGGGCGCCGAGCGGATGCAGGCCAGGGCCGGGACTCTATTATCGCTCGTTCCGACGTTCCGTCATGAGGCTTCACGAACCTGAAGAGCGGAGACGAAGCGCTATGCAAATCCTCCAGGTCGGCGTCCTCGGCGGGTCCGGGTTCACGGGCCTGGAGCTCCTCCGGTGTCTCCGGGGGCACCCCGGGGTGCGGGTCGTTTTTGCGACGGCGCGTCAACCGGACGCTGTCGGGACACGTCGGTTTCCCGGGCCGTGGTGCACCTCCGAGGAGTCTTTGGCGTATTCCGTCGATTGGGTCTTCTCGTGTCTGCCCCATGGCGAGTCGGCCCGCTGGGTGACCGCCTGGGCGGATCGGGGGGTCCGGGTTATCGACCTGAGCGGGGACTTTCGGTTTCCGACGCCTGAGCTCTATACGGCCTGGTATGGGATACCCCATCCCTGTCCGGAGCGTCTGGCCGAGGCCGTTTTGGTCCTGCCGGAATGGAACGCCGAAGCGGCTCGGGATCGGCGGATCATGGCTAACCCGGGATGCTACCCGACGGCTGTCTGGCTGGCTGTCCTGCCGGCAGTCCGGAGGGGTCTGGTCGATACCCGAATGATCATCATCGATGCGAAGTCGGGCGTGACAGGTGCTGGCCGGCCGCCGACAGAGCGGACCCACTTCGTGAACGTGCAGGAGAACTTTACGGTCTACTCAGCCGGCCGACGGCATCGGCATGTAGGCGAGATCGAGTACTACCTGGAGACCTGGACTCGCACACCGAGCCGCATTTTGTTTACAGCGGGCCTCTTACCAGTCCGGCGGGGCCTCATGGTGACAGTCTACGCGGCCCTGCGGGGTGGGGCCACGGCACGGACGGTCTGGTCCTGTTTAGTGGAGGCTTATGCCGGCCGGCCCTTTGTGCGGGTCCGACCCTTGGGCGAGGTCCCGACGCTTCATGACGTCGTCGGGACGAACCGGTGTGATGTCGGTGTCGTTGAGGCCGACGAGGCGGGGTGGGTCGTCCTCGTGGCGGCCCTCGACAACCTTTTGAAGGGTGCCGGCGGTCAGGCCGTGCAAACGATGAACCTCTGGATGGGGTGGGACGAAACGCTGGGCCTGCCGGTCGAAGGAGGCGACGCATGAAGACGGTCGTCCTGAAGGTCGGGGGTCGTCTCTTGGACGAAGCGACCTGGCCGGCGGTCGTGACCGAAGTAGCGGACCTACGGGACCGGGGTCACGCCGTCGTGATCGTTCATGGCGGCGGACCTGAGATCACGGAGATGAGTGCCCGGCTCGGTCTGAAAGCCCGTTTCGTCCACGGCCGACGGGTCACGGACTCGTCGACCCTGGCCGTCGTCGAGATGGTCCTCTCGGGGGTCATCAACCGACGGCTGGTCGGGGGACTTCAGCGGCAGGGTATCCCAGCCCTTGGGCTCTCGGGTCGGGACCTGGACTTGGTCGTCGCCCGGCGGCGGCCCGAGTTGGGTGAAGTCGGGGAGCCTGTGCAAGTTCGGCGAGAAGTGCTTCAGGCGCTTCTTCAGAACGGTTGGGTCGTCGTCCTGGCGCCCATCTGTTCGGACGGTCACGGGCAGGCCCTCAACGTGAACGCCGACGAAGTGGCGGCGGCCGTAGCGGGGGCCCTCGAAGCAGAATGCCTGTTCCTGCTGACGGACACGCCCGGCGTGCTGGACGCCTCGGGCCGGCGCCTGCCGTGGCTGACGCCGAGGGCTTTCGACCGCTTAGTACAGGCAGGCATTATCCGGGACGGCATGATCCCGAAGGCGGCCGCCGCTGTCGAGGCCCTGGCCCGCGGGGTTCAGCAAGTCCTTATCACAAGCCTCGGACCGGCACCCTTAGTCCATCAATTGAAGGAAAGCGAGTGGGGCACTTGGATCGGAAGAGATGAGGAAGATGCAAGACCGGTGTTGGGCTTTAGGGGTCAGGGAGAAGCGCCTGACTCCTGATCCCTAACACCCGGCACCCAATTCGCAGGGGAGGTTCGTGATGCCGAAAGTCGTCCTTGCGTATTCCGGCGGGCTGGACACGTCCTGTAGCATCCGGTGGCTTCAGGAACAGTATGGCCTGTCGGTCGTCACGCTGACTCTGAATGTGGGTCAACCGGAGGACTTGACGTCGGTCGCCGAGAAGGCCCGCCGGCTGGGGGCCCTACGGGCGTACGTCGTCGATGCCCGGGACGAGTTCGTCCGGGACTTCGTCTTTCCGGCCCTTCGGGCTAACGCCCGATATGAAGGCGTTTATCCCTTGATTAGCGCTCTTTCCCGACCGCTGATCGCCCGTCATCTCGTGGCGGTCGCCGAGCGGGAAGGGGCCGAGTACGTAGCCCACGGGTGCACCGGCAAGGGTAACGACCAGGTCCGCATCGAACTGGGCGTTGCGGCGTTGAATCCCCACCTGAAGGTCATCGCCCCCGTGCGGGAGTGGCGGATGTCCCGGCCAGAACTCCTCCGATACGCGGAAGAGCGGGGGATTCCCGTCAAAGCCTCTCAGGCAAAGCCCTACTCTATCGACGAGAATCTCTGGGGTCGGTCTATCGAGGCCGGCGTCTTGGAAGACCCGATGGCCGAGCCTCCGGAGGATGCCTTCGAGTGGACGCGTTCAGTGGCGGCGGCACCGGATGCACCCCTTGAGTGTAGCGTGACCTTCGAAGCGGGCGACCCTGTGGCCCTCAACGGCATGCCGACGCCGCCCGTGGCGCTCGTCCAGACACTCAACGAATGGGCCGGCCTCCACGGTGTGGGCCGCATTGACCACATCGAGAGCCGTCTGGTCGGTATCAAGTCCCGGGAGGTCTACGAGGCCCCGGCGGCGACCGTCCTCCTGCAGGCTCACGCCGCCCTCGAGTCCATGGTCCTGCCGCGGGATCTCCTGCACTTCAAGCAGACGATGGACCTGAAGTACGCCGAACTTGTCTATTATGGCCTGTGGTACTCGCCCCTGCGGGAGGCCCTGGATGCCTTCATGCAGAAGACCCAGGAGGTCGTGACGGGTACGGTCTACCTGCGACTCTGGAAGGGTCACGTCCAGGTCATCGGCCGGGAGTCGCCCTATTCGCTGTATCAAAAGCGGCTGGCGACGTACGACGTCGACGACGTCTTCGACCACCGAGCGGCCGAGGGTTTCATCCGCCTGTGGGGCCTGGAGTCCCAGGAATATGCCGCCCGCCGTCGAGCTGTGAACCTCTCCGTCGGCGTCTCGGAGGAGCGATGATGAAGCGGCTTTGGGCGTCCCGTTTCCAGAAACCCAGACGGGACCTCGATGCATGGCAGGCTTCCTATCCCGTCGACCGACGACTCTGGCGAGAGGAGGTTGAGGCGACCCGGGCTTATGCCCGAGCTCTTCACGAGGCAGGTGTCCTCAGCGATGCCGAATTTCAGGCCCTGGCCGAGGCCCTTCACCGGCTGGCGGACCAAGAATCCCCGGCAGGCGACTTCGAGGACGTCCATACGGCCGTCGAGGCTGTCTTGGCCGAGGTCGTCGGTCCTGTCGCCGCCAAGGTCGCCACGGGCCGGAGTCGCAATGAAGACGTCGTAACTATCGAGAAACTATATATCCGGCGGGCCGGGGGGGACCTCCTCGGAGGCATCCGGTCCCTCCAGGCGAGTCTGGTCCGGCAGGCCGAACGTCACGTCGAGACGGTCGTCCCGGGGTACACCCACCTCCGGCAGGCTCAGCCCATGACGTGGGGCTTCTACCTGATGAGCTGGTTCTTTGCCCTCGAGCGAGACCGGGACCGCTTCTGGACGGCCCTTCGCCGGATGGACGCCTGCCCGTATGGGTCTGGCGCCCTGACCGGGACGACTGTGCCTATCGACCGGGCGGCCCTGGCTCGGCGGCTTGGCTTTGGGGGTCCGACTGACAACGCCTTGGATGCCGTCAGCGACCGAGACTTCATCTTGGATTTCCTGTACGCTTGCCTAACGGTAGGGATCCACCTCTCTCGGATGGCCGAGGATTGGATCCTGTTCTCTGGCGACGAGTTCGGATGGCTGGTCCTCGATGAGACCCTGACGACGTCCTCCAGTCTGCTCCCCCACAAGCGGAATCCCGATGTCCTTGAGCTCGTCCGTGGACTGGCGGGTCGCTGGCTGGGCGCCTTGGTCGGCCTCAGCATGACCCTAAAGGGCCTCCCTTGGGGTTACAGCAAGGACCTCCAGTGGGATAAGACGTACCTCTTGGAGACTTCCGAGGACCTCCGGCAGGCCCTGACGGTCATGCGGCAAGTCGTCGATGGCACGACGGTCCGGGCTGACGTCGCCCGGGCGCGACTTCAGACATGGACCTTGACAGTCGAGCTCGTGGATTTCCTGGTCGCCCGCGGCGTCCCCTTCCGGACGGCCCAGCAGGCAGTCGCTCAGTTTGTGGCGCACGCCGAGGCAGTCGGCCGCCCGCCGGAGAGCTTTACGCCGGCGGAGCTGGCCGAATGGCTTCCCGTCGTGGACGAGAGCATCCGTCAGGTCTGGGACCCCGCGGTGGCTGTCCGTCGGCGGAGCCTTCCCGGAGGGACTTCACCGGACGCCGTTCGTCAGCAGATCGAGAAGGCTTGGCGGATCCTACAAGAACGGGATGGGATCCCAGATGTCGGGTCTCGAGTCTTAGAGTCGTAAGGGGGCGCCATCTGTCTTTGGACACCTGCCCTTCATGGCGATGTCCCCTGTCCAGACGCTGCTGATGGCGGCCAGGGCCCGCAACACCAGCCATTATGTTCGTACCCATACGCTGGGAGTCATCCCCGCATCAGGAGACAAGTCATGGGAGGGTGGGAATTTATCGAGGACGGCCACGTCACGTATCCCCGCGGATTTCAGGCCGCCGGCGTCGCCTGTGGCATCCGACCGATGGGGAAGCCGGACTTGGCCCTCATCGTCAGCGACCGGCCGGCCGTCGCCGATGCTGTTTTTACCCAGAACGTCTTTGCGGCGGCCCCTGTCCAGGTGTCTCGTCGGCACGTGCGTCGAAGCCCATTCCTGCAGGCCATCGTCGCCAACAGCGGGATCGCCAACGCCGGGACGGGCCGAGAGGGTCTCCGGGATGCCCAGACGATGGCCGAGTGGACCCGCCAGGCGCTTGGCCTGGAACGGCGGGAGACCATCGTCGTGGCCTCGACGGGCCTCATCGGGCCGCGTCTTCCGATGGCTAAAATCCGCCGGGGGATTGCCAAGGCTGTCCAGGCACTGTCCCCCCACGGCGGGATGGATGCGGCCCAGGCTATCCGGACGACCGACCGTTTCCCAAAGGTCGCCGGCGCCCGTCTGGGGGTCGGCGGAGTGGAGGTCCGCATCGGGGGCATCGCCAAGGGGGCCGGCATGATCTGCCCCAACATGGCGACGATGCTGGCCTTCCTGACGACGGACGCTGTCATCGAGCGAGAGGCCCTGGCCGTCGCCTTCCGGCAAGCCGTCGAGACGACCTTCAACCGCATCACGGTCGACGGCGATACGAGCACTAACGACATGGTCGTCGTCCTGGCCAACGGAATGTCCGGTCATGAGGAAATGCGCCTACACACGCCAGCCTGGGTGACCTTCGCCGAAGCCCTCCGGGCGGTCTGCCAGCATTTAGCCGAGGCTATCGTCCGGGACGGCGAAGGGGCGTCCCGTGTCCTACGGATCCACGTCGAGGGTGCCCGATCGTTGGAAGAAGCCCGGCGGCTGGCCTACCGCGTGGCCCACTCGCCCCTCGTCAAGACAGCCCTTGCCGGGGGAGACCCCAACGTGGGCCGGATCCTGGCGGCCCTCGGCTCGGCCGGTGTTCGATTCCGGCCCACTGAGGCCGAGGTCTGGGTCGGTCCCTATCGGGTCTATGCCAAAGGTCGACTCGGCTCCGACCCGGACGAACGACTCAAGGGACTCTTTCGGCAGGCGACCGTTGACGTGCGAGTCCGCCTGCGGCGGGGGTCGGCTTGTACGACCGTCTTGACCTCAGACTTGACGGAAGACTACATCCGCCTAAATGCCCGCTACCGAACTTGATGGACGCAGGATTTCCCTGCAGGCACATGCGCCCTTCCATTTAACCTCCCTGACGGTCCCGGCGTTGGATCTGAGAGGTCGGTCATGCGGATGGGGAGGACCGTCGGGGTCACGGTTGCGGTCCTGACGATAGGCCTGGGAGTCAGCCGGAGTCACGGTTTGAACGTTTCGGCACCCCAGACCGGACGTTTAGAACGGCCCACCCCAGAGAAGGTTCAAGCCTGGTTACTTCAGAATCGGTGGGACCTCATTTGCCCGGCCTTACAGGCGTCGCCGCCGACACCGGCGATGGCCTCTGCCGTCGTGGCGTCGGCCTGGACAGATTGTCTGGACCGAGCGGGTCGTCCGGCTGAAGCCTGGTCTTTCGTGAAAGACTGGCTCGAGCGCCGGGACCGCTCGGAGCCGACTGAGGACCTCTGGGTCCGGTACGTTCACCTCACGGCCTACCTTTACCAGACGACAGGTCAAGGCCGCTACTGGGAGGTCTATCAGGCCTTTCTTCGGGCATCGGACCGCTTTGTCCGGTACTATGCGGCTTTCCAGCTCTCTTACTGGTCGGACCCCGCCCGTCGCCGCTCGGCCCTACCTGTGCTCCGGGAAATCCTGACTCGCGAGACGGACCCGAACTTGCTGGCCCGAGCTCAACTGGCGTGGCTTCGCATAGAGCCCCACTCGGTTCCGGAGGTCCGGGCTGAGAAGTTCCGGAATCTCCGGCGCCACGTACTGGTTCAGATGTACGACGCTGACGACAAGGCGACGATCCGCCTACGCTTGCCCCTCCAGTGGGCTGTCTGGTGGTTTCAACAGGACACCTCTCTTCCCATCGAGGCCGAGACCCGAAACCGTCTGATTCGGTTGCTATCCGAACCGAACTCGCTATCCGACTCCCAGGTCCTCCTGGAGGTCCGGGACCCAAAAAGGTGGCTATCGATCGAGATCGTCACGCCGCGACCGTGAGCACTGTAGGGGTCTTTAGGGGTCGGAGATGAGGCCTTTTGTCAGACCCCGTCCTTGGCCCCTAAGGACTCAACCCCATGTCTTCAGGAGGTGTGGTCATGAGGGGACGACACGGATTATGGAGTATCCCGTTGGTCGCCGGACTGGCCGGCCTGAGCCTGCTGGGGGCCCAAAGACTGGCGCCTAATGAGGACTTGAAAAGGGACCTCCAGGCCATCCGGCAAGCCCTCAAGAATTCGTCGCCAGAACGACCGGCACCCCGGTGGTTGCATATCATTGTCGATGACTTTAAGGAGGAAACCAAGGTGCGTGTCAACCTACCCGTCGAGGCTGTCGTTGCCTTTTTGGAGTTGGCCATCGCTGTGCAGGAAAAGACGCTGGCGCAGACAAAGTCCCGGATGCCCGACCCGGCAGACCGAACGAAGGCCGATGAAATACTAAACCGACAGTTAGAGTCGATGGAACGATCCCTGGACATCTTGCGCCAAATTCAACCCCGTCAGTGGGTCGAGTGGCTGAAGGACTTACCCAACGGGGAAATCGTGACTGTCGACTCCAAGGACGCCAGAATCCGAATATGGGTCGAGTGAGGAGTTGGATCTCAGTCCAGTGAAGTCCGGGGTCCCAGGCACTCCGGACGGGTCACGAGCCATGCGGGTCGGAAGACGAGGAAGGGTTGGGTCCCGGGGCGCGGCGGCCCAGAGTCTGGAATCTACCTTCTATCTCCCCGGGACTCGGCACCCGGGACCTGACACTTGGAACCCCTTATCCCTTTACAGTGGCCTTATCATGGAGGCGGCTCCGATGAAAAGCTATCCGGATTGTCAGAAGCTGAGGAATAGGCCTCGGTGGGTCCCGCTCGGGAGCGGGCTTCTGCTAGCATGGCTCTCGATGGGATGCGGCGTGGCCCCGTGGATGTGGGTTCGGTCCCGAGACCTGGCGCCGACCGACTGGGACCGTATTGAACAACGGGTCCTGAACCTGACGCCGGACCGACCCGGTCGGGCGCTTCACGTCGTCGTCTGGTCTCAGAAAGACCGAATCTTCTTGCGGATGTATACCCCCCTCTGGATGGTCCGGCTCCCGGTCGACGGAAGTCGTACCCTCGTCCGATGGTTTCCGCCAGACGGGTGTGATGAGGTCTGTCAGGCCGTCCTGACTTCCCGGGCCTGGAAAGCCCTTCTCACGCGGGGCACTTCGATCTGGGTCAGTACACCGACGGAGCGAGTGGCCCTATGGATCGAATAGACGCCTGGGTAGCCCCTTCTTTCGTCTTGCCGGCCGTCTCGACCTTGGACGACGAGGCCCTGATGGTGCGCGTCCGGGATTTGGACGACGTGGAAGCCTTCGAAGAGTTAGTCCGGCGCTATGAGGCCCGGGCCCGTCGGCTGTTCCTGGCCTACTTTGGCAGTTCAGAAGACGTCGAAGACGGCGTTCAACTGTGCTTGCTTCGTCTGTTTGAGGCCCGGCGCCATTACCGCCGGCAGGATCACTTTCCGGCCTGGTTTTACCGGCTGGCTATGAACGTCGCCCATGACCAGTGGCGCAAACGTCGCCGGTGGTACCGCCTCCTTACCCGATTTCGAGACCTTACGGTTGGGTCGCCGACCGACGCCGACCCAACCACGTCTGTCCAAGAAATCGAGGCCCACCGACAGGTCCTGTGGCGCCAAATTCAGACAGCGGTCCAACGTCTGCCTCGGCGTCAGCGCCAAGTCGTCATCCTGCGTTACGTCGAAGATATGAGCCTGGCCGAGATCGCCGAGACCCTCCGGATGCCCCTCGGCTCCGTCAAGGCTCACTTGCACTACGCCTTACGGAAGATCCAGAGGTGGGTGAAGTCGAGATGAGACATCGTTCACCGACCGATTCGGGGATCGACGCAGACATCGAAAGAGCCCTCACGGAATGGGGCCAGTCCGTCCGGGAGACGGCGGAACTCCGGAGCCGCCATGTCCGTGTAGACCGGACACATTGGCTCCAGGCCATCCTGCGGCCTTACCACCGGTGGACGTGGGCGCTCCGGTGGGCCGTCGGACTCGCAGCCATCGGGCTGGTCGGGGCAGGCTTGTACTTTTCCGCCTTGAGAGACCGAGCATCTCAGTCAGTACGCATGGCAAACAGCGAATGGCGCATAGCGAATGGCGAAACGAGGGTTCAAAACCGCGAGGTGCCGTTCTTGTCACGGTCTCTTCTTCCCCGTGTCGAGGATCTATGGCCTGACGGGCCGTTCGACCCGGAACTTGCGGTACAGGTCCACACCCTCCTGATGGCCTTACGACAGTCTGGGCGGACCACCTGTCCAGACCAGGCCGACGGCTTAGACTTTCGGTCTGAAACGGAAAAGGTCCGCCATCTTTATCGGACGTGGGCCCTCACGGCCCATCGGTGGGATGACCCATACGGAGAAGTCCTCCGCCGGCTGGCTGTCATCGTCGAGCCCTGCCTGTCGCCGACGCAAGCCCAGACCCTCCAGGTGTGGTCGCAAGACGTGAACGCTTACCTGTACTTGGCCTGGCCGACGCATGAAAAGTGAAGAGGCTGGGTAGGGGAGAAG
>JANXAA010000250.1 GCA_025061865.1 Acidobacteriota bacterium
CCTGGACCTTCCGGGTCGTGGACGTCCACGACGGCCGGGTTTGGACATTTCGTTTGGCCCGAGCGTTTCCGTACGAGATCCTGGAAGCCCGCGTGGACGGATGGGCCTGGTACTTAGTCGATCGCTTCCGGGGCCCCCTGGTCGAAGGGGATAGACCCATGAACCCAAGACCATGGACCTTGGATCCCGTGGAACCATTCTCACCCAGGTAGCGACCCTAAGGAGACTTAGGACCTTCGAGACGAACCGCGATTCGCTGTTCGCTATTCGTCACTCGCCACGCCCTGTGGATAGTCTTCTGGCTGGAACCCTTCGGAAACCGCCCGGCGGCCGGGCCTCAGCCGAATGACTCCCTACCGCAAATCGGCTCACTGGGGCCTGCGGTCGAAAAATAGGGAAGCAGGAGTGAGCGAACGTTGGAAGACGCAGGGGAGGCCGGGGAGCGTCCTGCCCCCAGGACAAGGGAAGCCGAGGAAACGCTTGCAGGTGGGATATGTAACAGTGGAGCCGCTGACGCCCCTACCCCTATTTTTCCACTCTCAGTCGGAGCCTTCCGGTGGTCCCGCCCGGAACCACGCCCGGGCTTGCTGGAGGATGAACTCGATGAACTGCTGGACGCCCGTCCCCATCGGAAGGCGGTAGTGGAGCTCCAGACCGTCTTGCAGGACGATGCGTTCCCAGGCCGTCCGTTCGGGGACCGTCGGCATGGCAGTCCGCAAGACATCTCGGTACTCGTGGGCCACACGGTGGGTCCGGGCGATTTCCTCCTCGACTTCCTCCAGGGACTTCAGGCGCAGGGCCTCTTTGATACGACGGAGGGGGATAAAGTACCGCTGGAGCTGGCGGATGATCCGGAGTCGCCGGAGGTGCTCCTCCGTGTAGTAGCTACGCCGACCTCGTCCCCGGGGCGGCGGCAAGAGGCCGATGTGGACATAATAATGGACCGTCCGAGGCGTCACGCCGGCCCGCTCGGCGAGCTCACCGATCTTGAGATGGGTCTCCGGCATGGAGGTGTCCTACCCTATGGGAGATAGGGGATTGGGCATTGGGAGGTGGGCCGCGATGGACCAGAACTTGGGTCGACATGTCGCATCCCGTATCCGGCCTTCCACAAGCGAGGACGCTTGTATTCCCACAGGCCGGGAGGCTTGCGCCCTTACCTCTTTCCCTTTTCCATTACCCATTGCTCACTTCCCATTTCCCCTTACCTCACTCATTCTTCTCCATCCCGCCTCACCAAGAAAGTTCGCAGGGCCAGCTCCAGTTCGACGCCGCCGCCCTGCTGGGAGGACCGGAGTCGAATCGACTCCAAGATCAGGAATTGGGGAGCCGTCTCGATACTCTGGATGAACCGGCGGATCTGCTCGTAGCCGCCGGTGAGGGAAAATTGGATGCTGAGGCTCTGCACGGGCGGGACCCTCACGGCCTCATGGGTGTATGTGAAGTTCTGGAGCCGCAGGCCGGCCTGCATGGCCATCCTCTCGAGGGCGTCCCGGACAGTCGGAAACCCCCGGTCCTCAGGGAGGAACTGACGATAGAGGAGGTCGTCGCGGGTCCGTTGGGCTCGCTGGACCCGTTGGAGAGCCGAGTGCCATTCCAGGAGGGCCTGACGGGTCGCCCGCACGTCCCGCTCGGCGGCCTGCATGTCGGCCCGCAGGCGCATGTCCATCCACCGAAGGGGACCGTAACCAGCGACTAGCAGGGCGAGGTCGATGGCCAACAAAGTCAGGACCCATCGGGCGAAGCGCCGGCGCTCCATCCACTGCCAGATCGTTTCGAGTCGCTCGAAGGTCCGCCAGTTCATGACCCTCGTTCCCTAGCCAGGGTGGACAGGGCCTCCGGACGAGTCCGGTATAGGACCGTCATGTCGAAGCGGATCGTCTGCGTCTGGGCGTCCCGCTCTTCCCGACGGATCCGGATGTCCGAAAACAGACCGCTTTGATACATCCGATGGAACATCTCGGTAAAGTCCTGGAGCTGACGGGCTTCCACGACTAAGGAGACCGGAATCGTCCCGACGGCCTGGGTCGACGACCCCGGCGGCGATTCCCGGGGGTTGGGCGTGATGGTCTGCATGCGGACATTAGGTGGTAGGACTTCCTCCAGATGTCGGAGGAGGTCAGACCACGAAAAGCTCCGGGCCTGGAGCTGTTGGCCCAGGAAGGCGCATTCCTGCCGAAAGACGGGCGTGTCAGCCTGCTGGATCTGACGACGGATCTGGTCGATGGCCGCCTGCTGGCGAGCGGCGGCCCGCCGAAGCGACTGACGGCGTTGATACGCCTGATAAGTCCGCTGGGCCCCCAGCGCCAGGAGGGTCAGGTCCGTTAAAAAGAAAGCGACGGCCCCCAGGGCGACTAAAAGCCACAAGCCCACCGTCGAGGCCCGAAGCCGGATTGGCGTCCGGGCCAGGTTGAATCGCCAGTAGTGATAGTCCCTCACGGCGTGCCTTCCACAGGCCCGGAGGCCGGGGCTCCTGCCAGCAGGACGCTGGCGCTCCTTATAGACCCCGCTCGATCATCCAACGGACGAGGTCCCGGAGCCGGGCTGAGAAGCCCCACTCGTTGTCGTACCAGGCGACGACCGAGACGACGTTACCGTTCACGACCCGGGTGCACGGTCCGTCGACGACCGCCGAGTAGGGGCTCTTGATGTAGTCGCTCGAGACGAGCTCCTCGTCGGTATACGCTAAGATCCCCCGCAGGTCGTGTTCGGCCGCCGCCCGGAACGCCTGGTTGACTTCCCCGACGGTCACGGTCTTCTCCAGGGCGGCCGTCAACTGAACGGCCGACACGTCGGGCACCGGGACCCGCAGGGCGATCCCGTCCAGCCGACCCCGGACTTCTGGAATGACCTCCCCGACGGCGATGGCCGCTCCCGTCGTCGTCGGGATGATATTGACGGCTGCCGCTCGCGCCCGGCGCAAGTCCCGATGCGGCAAGTCTAAGACCCGCTGGTCGTTCGTGTAGGCGTGAGTCGTGCACATGAAGCCGGCGACGAACCCGAAGCTCTTTAGGAGGACTTTAACGACCGGCGCTAGACAGTTAGTCGTACAGCTGGCGTTGGACAAGATGAAGTGCTTCGCCGGGTCGTACAGCTCATGGTTGACGCCCATACAGATCGTGACGTCCGGTTTCTTAGCCGGCGCCGAGATGATGACCCGTCGAGCCCCGGCGGTCAGATGCTTGGCTGCACTGTCCCGGTCCGTGAAGAGGCCCGTCGACTCAATGACGATGTCGACACCCAGTTCCTTCCAGGGTAGTTCAGCGGGGTCCTTCCGGGAGAGGACCCGAATCGACTGACCGTCCACGAAGATATGATCTGCATCGTACCGCACGTCGGCCTCGAACCGCCCCAGGACGGTGTCATACTTCAAGAGATGGGCCAGGGTACGGGCGTCCGTGATGTCGTTGACGGCAACGACTTGGAAGTCAGAATCCCGGTAAGCGACCCGGAAGAAACTCCGGCCGATACGGCCGAACCCATTGATGCCTACGCGGGCTACCATAGGTCGCCTCCTCCGTCATGGCGATTCCGAGTTGCGCAATTCGCAATCCCTTAAATCCCTTCCCCGGCGGGCGCCAGACCGCGAATGGCTGACCTTCCATTATAACCCGGCGATGGCCCGGGGCAAGTCCAGGACCGTCGAGATAGCCACGATACCGCCCTCGGCGCGTCGGTCGGGCGACGTCCCGTGGGTGACCCACACACAGCGGAAGCCCCACCGGCGGGCCATGCGGAGGTTCTCTAAAAGGTCGTCCACGTATACGCACCGGCTGGGAATCGCCTGCAGACGCTGGACCAGCGTCGCATAGGCCTCCCAGTGAGGCTTGGGGATAAAGCCCAGGTCCTCGATGGTAATACGGACCTCGAAAAGGTCTGCCAGTCCCAAGAGGTCCAACACGCGGGCCATGTGCTTCCGGTCACTATTCGAAAAGATGACCCGCACGCCCGGCAGGTCCGCCAGGA
>JANXAA010000251.1 GCA_025061865.1 Acidobacteriota bacterium
CTCTTCGAGACCCTGCTGGTCCGGCCGGGCCGGAAGCCCGTCCTCTGGCCGTACCACCGGGAGCGTATGATGGCCGCCGCTCGCCAGTTGGGTTATCCCCTTGAGCCCGACCGCCTGGACCGCTACCTCCAGGGGTGCCTCCGTCGGATGGACCCCGACCGGTCCTACCGACTCCGCGTCCAGGCCATCGTGTATGGGGATCCCCACCCCCGGCAGGTCCGACTCATCGCCGAGGCCCAGGTCCTACCGGTCGAACCGCCGACGTGGCAGGCTCTCCGTCTCCAGGTCCGGACTTTCCCCGGACGGGCCGGATGGCCGTGGAAGACGTGTGACTACCTGGGGTTTCACTGGGCGTGGCGACGGGCCGTCGAAGCCGGATTCGATGACGCCCTGCTCGTCAACCGAGCCGGCCGGCCCTTCTCCCTCAGTCGGGCGAACCTCTGGGTCGTTCAGGGCACAACTCTATGGACGCCCCCCCTCTCGGAGGGCGCTTTGGCCGGAACGTTTCGCCGATTTCTCTTGGCGCACTTGCCTACTTTGGGCTGGCAAGTCCGGGTGCGTCCCCTCGAATGGGACGACTTCCGGCGGGCCGACTTCGTGATGGCGACCAACAGCGTGCGTCTCCTCATGCCCGTCGGGTCCGTCTCTGGCGTCGGGACATGGGACGACGGCGGCCGCCTGCGAGACCTATGGGAGCGACTCAAGCCGATGCTGTAAAAAGACACGCGAGCTCCAAACCCCGCTCGCTAAAGCAGAATCGCCAGGATGCAAGACGCGGGACGTCAACCCGATGCCTGCGTCTTCAGGAAACCTGTCCGAAAGACCTCGAACATGCCGCCATCGATGTCCCTCTTTCTATGGGAGGAGACTCAGGGGCAGGGACCTCACCCCGGCCCTCTCATACAGGGACGAGAAAGTGGGGTGACGGGGGTCACCCCAAGACACGCGCGCCGGGTATGCCATGCAGGAACCTGCTTTGGCGAGCCAGGTCGGGATTTCGCAGGTGAGTGGGGTGGATGGACCAGGGCCCCGGACTTCATCCGTCCTCGACCTTCACGACTTCACCGCCGAGGACCTGCAGGTAACGTTGGACGTCAGGGTCTGATTCGACGGCCCGGCGGGCCTCTGCTCGAGCGTCCGGCGGGGGCGCTTCTGTCGTCTCAGGTCTCGTCGGCTTGAATTCAATCCGATAGACCCGGCCCAACCGATCGTGCATGGCCTGCCGAAGGGCTGTCATCCGCTCGGCCCACGTCATCTCGGCGACAGTCTTCCAAGCGGGCGATGTCGCCAGGTAGATACAGCCGGCCGTCTCATCGACCTGCCAATCCTGGACGTGCGTGAAGAGCAGGGCAAACTCCTTTTGGGACCGGAGCCATTCGATGAAATCACCTACGGTATGAGCGGTTGTCGGGCTCGGGGCCGCCGAAGTCAGGGGCAGCGGGCCGACCTTCGGATGGGTCAGGGGCAGGGACGCGGCGGCCGCTTCAGCTTCACCGGTCGGTGGCTGGACCGGGACAGCCGGGGCTTCCGGATTCCACTGCCACGGCCGGCCCTGGACCCACGTGTCCAGGAGCTTTTCGAGCTCGACGAGCCGAGGAAGCTGGCAAATGCGGGCCAGAGTCATTTCGGCTTGCAGAAGCGGGAGCTCACTGTAGCGCAAGCGCTCGGCGCACTCCAGGAGTTGCTGACAGATGCGGAGGACGTCTTCCTCCCGGAGGACCGGCAGGAGCTCGTCGATCAGGGTCTGTGTGTCCCTGTCCCGGGCGACGGCGACGGGCTCGTCCGTCTTAAAGCGGGCCCACAGGAGGGTCCGGAAGAAGGTCAGCAGGTCATCGATAATGTTCTTCAGGTCGTAGCCCTCCCGGATGAGTTCGTGGAAGTACGTCAGGGCCTCGCCCGTCTGGCCGAAGGCGAGCCATCGGGCCAGACGGAGGACCTTACCCGGCTCGGCTAAGCCCAGGATCTCGGCGACAGCCGCCGCCGTGATAGGTCCCTCGGCATACGTATGGGCCTGGTCCAGTAGGCTAATGGCATCCCGGAGTGACCCGTCCGCGGCCCGGGCGAGGAGCCGAAGCGCCTCGGCCTCGGCCTCGATCCCCTCAGTGTCGCAGATGAAGATGAGCCGTCGGTAGATGTCGTCTTCGTTAATGCGGTGGAACTCCATCTGTTGACAGCGGCTGACGATCGTGAGGGGAACTTTGCGGAACTCCGTCGTCGCCAGGACGAAGACGACGTGGGGCGGCGGCTCCTCGAGGGTCTTGAGGAGGGCATTAAAGGCCTCCTGGGTCAGCATGTGGACTTCGTCGATGATGACGACCTTGTAGCGACCCCGCAGGGGTCGATAGCGTAGAATCTCCTGGAGATTGCGGATTTCGTTGATCCCCCGGTTGGAAGCCCCGTCGATCTCCAAGACGTCGGGCGAGCGACCCTGGGCGATCTCGACGCAGACGACACATGCCTGGCACGGCTGGACTGTCGGGCCCCGCTCGCAGTTCAGCGACTTAGCCAGGATGCGGGCCAAGCTCGTCTTACCGGCCCCCCGGGGGCCCGAAAAGAGGTAACACTGGGCGACCCGGCCCTTCTCGACAGCGTGCTTGAGCGTCTGGACGACATGCCGCTGGCCGATGACCTGGTCAAAAGACTGCGGTCGCCATCGGAGCGCCAGCGACGTAAAGGTCGGGACGCTTGCCAAAGCCGACTCCTTCGGGGTCTCAGGTCCCGGGTCCCA
The DNA here is from genome assembly GCA_025061865.1 of Acidobacteriota bacterium. Classification (GTDB taxonomy): domain Bacteria; phylum Acidobacteriota; class HRBIN11; order HRBIN11; family HRBIN11; genus HRBIN11. The sequence continues at coordinate 2,729 of JANXAA010000251.1, forward strand.
GGAAAGACCCCGGACTCCTACCCCCGACCCGTGGGAACGTCTTGATGGCCTTCACTAGAAAGTCGATCTGATCTCGACGACTCAGACCGACTGGGAGGCCGGGGGCCTTCCTGGGGCCTAGCCCCCGGCACCTGGAACCCCGCCTCGACCCCGGCAAGGGGGCACAGGCACCCCCGCGGCGCATGCCGGACACCGCTTACCGTTGCTCCCTTCCGGGCCTGGCGGGGTTTGCGGGCCGTCATCGCACGGGACCCATACCCCCGGTCCGACGCCGTGGCGGAGAGGGTGGGATTTGAACCCACGACCCGCCTTGCGGCGGGTACACGGTTTCCAGCCGTGCTCCTTCGACCGCTCGGACACCTCTCCGGCGGGTCCGCTTGAAATTATAGGCACTCCTCGTTACCGTGTCGAACGCACGGGCATGGCCCAGGTCCAGGGACCGGTTCTCGGGAAAGAAGCCAATCCGAAACGATACTGCGAAGCATCCTTATGCGCCTCGGCCTGGAACGTCCGGACCGATGGGAACCCCTGATCCGGGGCCGTCGCGTGGCCTTCCTCGGCCACCCGGCCGCCGTCGACCGCCAGGGTCGAATGGCCCTCGACTACCTCCGGGCCGAGGCCGGATGGCGGCTCGTCGCCCTCTGGGGCGCTGAACACGGCGCCTGGGGTATCTTCCAGGACATGGAAACCGTCAGTGACGTCCCCGACCCCTGGGTCGGCCGACCCGTCTACAGCCTGTACCGGGAGGGCCGCCTCCGACCCCCGGTGGACCTCCTGAGAGACGTAGACGCCGTCGTCTTTGACATGCAGGACGTCGGGAGCCGCTACTATACGTTCATCTCGACGCTTGCCCACGTCCTCGACGCGGTCGCCGGGACCGACGGCCGGGTCGTCGTCCTCGACCGGCCGAACCCCCTCGGGGGAGTGACCGTCGAGGGCCCCCTGGTCGAGCCAGCCTACCGGTCCTTTGTCGGCATTCACGCCGTTCCTGTCCGACACGGCCTGACGGTCGGCGAATTCGCCCGCCTGTACGTAGCCGAGCGGGGCCTTGCGGTCGACCTCCACGTCGTACCCATGCGGGGTTGGCGACGCCGCATGACGTGGCCCGACACGGGCCGTCGATGGGTGAACCCCTCCCCTAACATGCCCCAGTGGACGACGGCCCTCGTGTATCCGGGGATGTGCCTGCTTGAGGGGACGAACGTCTCGGAGGGCCGGGGGAC
>JANXAA010000252.1 GCA_025061865.1 Acidobacteriota bacterium
GTAGAGCCACAGACCTCCTATGAGCACGCTCAGACGCCGAACATCCGTGAGAGTCCCCAGCAAAAGACGCCGGAAGGCCCGCTCGACTGGCGGGTGCTGCCGGTCCTGGTCCAGACGGCTCCGGACTGTCTCCATCAAGGCCCCGAATCGCACGCCCGAGGGACACGCCGTCTCACAGGCCCGGCATAAAAGACAGAGATCCATATGCCGAATGAAAGACGGACTCGTGTCGGCCTGCCCTTCGGCGACCGAGCGGATCAGCCAGATGCGGCCCCGGGGGCTGTCCATTTCATTACCGATCACCCGGTAAGTCGGACAAGCCGGCAAGCAAAAGCCACAGTGGACGCAGTCTCGGTAGAGGGAATCCCAGGGGTCATGCGCCAGGTCCCCAGAGGTCGGCGTAGAGGGGTGGGGGTGAAATGGGAGGTCGCCTCCCAAGGCCTCAGGCGTATCGAGGGTCCCATCCCGTGGGTCTTTTTCAATCATCCTTCCTCTCCTTGCCAATAGCACATGGAGGGGGACAAGTACCAGGTCCCAGCCTGGCACCCGGCACCTGGCACCCACTTTCATATTCCCTCGACGAATCGCCCGGGATTCAGGATTTGGTAGGGATCAAAGACCTTTTTCAGTCGGGTCATCAGCCGAAAGACCGGGTCCGGCACAGCCCCCCATACGTCGACCCGGGCCTTTAGAGCGACCGGGGCCGCTAAGACGACTAAGTAACCCCCCAGCGATAGGGCCCGAACCCGCAGCGATCTTATCAAGGTGTCGACTTTCGAGAGAAATCGGGCCGGGTCGTCCACATCAGCCGGGATGTAAAATCGCAAGATCCCTACGCCAGCCTCGCCGACGATGCTCAATCGTAGATTTGCCTGCTGCGCCATCCCTTCGGCCGACGTGACTATCGCGCCGACCTCGGCGATGGGGACACCAACCTTGAGGACGACGTCGCCTCGGTCCCTGGGAAAGTCTCGGACCACCTGCCAGAAGCGATCATGCGGCTCACCCGTCAGGTGTGTCTCGGAGCGGGCTCCAGCCGCTCGGCCGATCGTGCGAACCCGATCGACCTGGGTATTGACAGCCGAGGCCCAGGGGCTCCCGAAGGCGACAGCTAGACCATACTGGCCATTCGACACCGGAAGGCTGACCTGATCGGCGACAACCTGCATCGCCGTCGGATTTAGGAGTTCGACGGCCGTCGGGACTAAGGGAGCGTCCAGGATGCCGGCGATAGCGGCCTGAACTGCCGTTACGTCATCGAAGTTCATTAGGCACGTCGCCTCGACGGCTGGCCGGGGATAAACGCGGAGGGTCACCTCGACGATGACGCCCAGGGTCCCGAGCGACCCGATGTACAGCTTGGGCATATCGTAGCCAGCGACGTTCTTGACGACCTTGGCCCCGCCGCGAGTGACTGTCCCGTCGGCATGGACGACTTGGACAGCGAGGACCAGGTCTCGCGGCGTCCCATAACGGTGTCGCCAGGGACCGCTGGCGGCCGTGGCGAGGATCCCCCCGAGGGTCGCTCGGTCAGCGCCGGGTGGGTCCAAGGGGATGAACTGACCGTGGGCCGCCAGGAGGGCCTGAGCGTCTCGGAGGGTCGTACCGGCCCGGAAGGAGGCCGTCATGTCGGCCGGCTCGTAATCGACGACGCCGTTTAGGTCGGACAAATCCAAGGCCAGGTCCACACGGAGGGGCGGCCGGCCTAGGTCGACCATCGTCCCACCCCCCCAGGGAATGACCTTAAGGTCGTGTTGGCGGGCCAAGGCCAGGATGTGCGGGACTTCTTCGACTTTCCGGGGCCAGGCGATGAGGCGAGGCGTCTGTCCATCGACATTATACTGGGGAGCCTCCAGGGAGCCTCCCACGCGCTCGAGACCGATAATATGCCCCAAGTCGGCGGTGAGGCGGCCTGGGATCGACGGGCGTTCGAGGGAGGTACCCACGGACGGCGGGCCTGGATTCGGCTCCAGACTCGGGTCCGACAAGTAATCTCTTGGAAAGATCTTGCCAGGATTCAGGAGTCCGCGGGGGTCGAAAACCCGCTTGACCTTTTGCATGGCCGCCAGGTCCTCATCCCGGAACATGAGGGGCATGTAGTCCCGTTTTTCGAGGCCGATCCCGTGTTCGCCGGTGAGACTCCCGCCCAACTCGACGCAGGCCCGCAGGATTTCGGCTCCCAGGGCCTCAGCCTTCTGAAGCGCCCCCGGCTGACGGGCATCAAACAGGATCAGGGGATGGAGATTACCATCACCGGCATGAAATACGTTGGCGACCCGCAAGCCGTACTGATGGGAGAGCTCTTCAATCCGCTTCATAATGGCCGGGAGCCGCGTCCGGGGGATGACGGCATCTTGCACGTAGTAGTCCGAGCTAAGCTGGCCCATCGAAGCAAAGGCCGCTTTCCGACCCTTCCAGAAGCGGAGACGCTCTTCTTCGGTCTGGGCGACCCGGACCGTTCGGACCCGCCAGGCGCGACAGATTTCGAGGACCGGTTCGACGAGAGCTTCGACCTCTGCCCGAGGTCCGTCTAACTCAATGAGGAGGACGGCCCCAGCGTCCAGGGGGTAGCCAGCCGCTACGCCCTTCTCGACGGCTTGGATACTGAGATTGTCCATCATCTCGATGGCCACGGGAATAATCCCCTGGGCCACGATGGCCGACACGGCGTTCGAGGCGTCCTCGACGGTCTCGAACACGGCCATCAACGTTCGGACTGCCTCGGGCTTGCGCAAGATGCGGACGATGACCTTCGTGACGATGCCCAGCGTGCCTTCGGAACCGACCAAGAGGCCCACAAAGTCGTAGCCCGGCACGTCCGGGACTTTACCCCCGAAGGAGAGGATCTCCCCGTCGGGCAGGACGACTTCCAGACCGAGGACATGATGGGTCGTGACGCCGTATTTGGGCGTACGAGGACCGCCAGAATTCTCGGCCACGTTACCGCCGATCGTGCAAGCTGTCTGACTGGCCGGGTCCGGGGCATAGTAGTAACCCCGAGAGGCCAAGACCTCGCCGAGCCGGGCGTTGATCACACCGGGTTCGACGATGGCCCGCAGATTTGGATAGTCGACCTCCAGGATACGGTCCATCCGATTCAGGGCGATGAGCACGCCCCCGACCAGGGGGAGCGCGCCCCCGGAGAGGCCCGTCCCGGCCCCCCGGGCGACGAAAGGGATGCCCTCACGGGCGCAGACCTGTACGATGCGGGCGACCTGCTCGGCCGTCCGAGGCAGGACGACGACGTCAGGCGTGGCCTGAAACACGGTCAGGCCGTCTGTCTCGTAAACCCGCCGCTCGACGGGATCGACGATGACCCCGCCCTTCCCGACGATGCGGACCAATTCCCGGATGAGACGGCGTTTCTTCATAGCCCCATGAAGGTCCCGGGTACCAGCCCCAGGTTTCAGAGGGAATGAACTCGGATCTGGGTCCCGGGGGTCCACTCCTCTTCCGATCTCGGAATGGAAACTTACAGAGTCATACTACATTCGCAATTCCTAACCCGCAATTCTCACTCGGTGCCCGTGAAGTCGCTCTCTATGGACAGACGGCCTACATCCGTCTGCCCCCGAATCTCGGGACGGTACATTACCTGGGCCGAGGCGGCCGGCTGGAAGAACTCGCCGGGCGTCACGACCCGGGCCAAATAGTAGTATGAACGCGTGGTAGCCCCTGGGAGACGGCCGAACACGACAATCCGGTCGTCCCAGACGTCCACGTATTCGGGAGCCCATAGCCGGCCTCGGTCGACCCAGGTCAGCAAGGGACTTTCGCCCAGGCGGGGATTCTGGACTTCCAAGCCAGCAGGGAGTCGGTCCTCAACAGCCACGTTGTCTAGGACGACCCGTCGTGCCGAGGTCACCGTCAACTCGACGACGACCAGGTCCTTCAGTCGAAAATTCTGAACGGGCCGACCCTCCAACGTCCAGTAGCGGCGTTC
>JANXAA010000253.1 GCA_025061865.1 Acidobacteriota bacterium
GCGCCTGCCAGGCTGAGCTGGCCTCAGCCACGGTCGCCGGCGTCACGGCCGCCAGCATATCGGTGTACGTCTGCCAGAAATCGTCCGGCAGGTGGTACACAAAGAGGTCCCGCAGGCGTTGGGCCACGGATCGAAGCGTCTGATGGTGAATGACGAAGCGCCCGATGACGTACCGCAAAGCGGCCTCGATCTCCGCCCGATCGGGGGGACGTTGCGGCAAGTCCTCCAGGATACAAACGACCTCCCGGAGAGCCTCTCGGGTGACGTCTTTCCGGACCTGTGTCGAGACGACCCACCCGCCACCCCGGAGGAAACGCTGGTGGCGACTGTACGCTCCATATGTGTAACCCCTTTCCTCCCGTAGGCGTACGAAGAGCCGGCTCGACGCTCCACCGCCCAAGACCGTACTCAGGACCAGGCCAGGGAGCCAGTCGGGCGTCCCGATAGGTCCGACCGGGACACCGACCCATATCTCGGTCTGCACAGATTGAGGCCGCAGGACCCAGTGGAACCGACCCTTGGGTTCGGGTTCTGGGGGCGGCGGTTCGTCCCAACGGACCCGGAGCGGCCAGCCCGCTGTGGCCGTCTCGATGACCGGCAGGACAGCTTCCGGGTCGACGGCTCCGACGATGATGAGGGCCGACCGCGTCAGGTCCATCCGTTCGGCGTAACCCATCAGCAAGTCCCACCGGTGCAAGCCTTCTAGGGCTTCCGCCGGGGGGACGACTTGTCCGTATGGATGGGCCCCGAAGAGGCTGGTCCGCATGCGTTCCCGGGCCAAGAACTCCGGCTCGGCCCGGGAAGCCTCGATTTGCTGAGCCCACCGAAGGGCTTCCCGTCGAACAGCCGGCGCCGGAAAGGTCGGCTGAAGGAGGACATCCAGGAAGACCCCCAGAGCCTCCCTCCAGGTCGAGGCCAGGCTCATCAGGTGAAATGTTACGGCGTCTTCGTCCACGTCCACGTGGAGGTAGGCACCCCACCGTTCGAGGTCGAAGGCGATCTGGTGGACCGACCGTTCGGCCGTACCCTCCGGCATACAGCGACCCAGGAGTTCCGGGATTCCCCGACGGGGCACGTCCGAACGCCAGCCCCCCTCGACGACCCATGCCAGTTCGACAAGTTCCACGTCCGACCGGGGCACGGCCATCCAGGTCAGGCCCGATGAAAGACGGCCCCGCATATGCACCGGGAATGAGCCGACTGGAAGGACGGGCTGGACCGGCGGCCGGTCCTTCGGCGGAAACTCCCAGGTCCTCCAAACGCCCATAGACAACCCTATCGACTTCAGTCGCGGGACGAAGGGCTGGGTGTTAGACAGAAGGGACTGCGGCCTCCAGAGCACAGACCCCACGAGGTCATCGGAAGGCCCCGCCCCGAGACGAGGCGGACTGACACCCCGGCTCGATCCACAGGACGATCGCCCGGTCTGGGGCTAGGTACGTCTCCCGGACCCGCTCGACGTCCGACCGTCGGACGGCGGTGATCCCCACCGCGTCCCGCTCGACAGCTCTTGGGTCGCCATCCAACAGGGCGGCCTCCCCGACGTCGAGGGCCCGTTCCAGGACTTCCTGCCAGCGGGTCCACTGGCGCCGGACCCATAAAGCCCGGGCCCGCTCGAGTTCTTCGTCCGAGACCGGAGGTGCCAGGACTTCCGTGTGGAAGCGATCGGGCCAAGTCTCGGGGTCGGCGTCCGACGGGACGATGATCAGTCCGCTCATCGTCCCCGGCCCCCGGCGACCGTCCCAAATGCTATAGAACTCTAGGCACCGAGCCCGTTCCTGGACCCACGTCCGGTACAGACGACTCGCCCGACCCTCGAATAACACGTAGTGCAAAAGCCACAACGCATAAAAGTCGGGATGGCCCCACGGCGGAATTCGACCCCCGACCCAAAGAGCTGGAAACCGGGCGTTCGAGTCAATCCACCGGTCCCGCATCCCGACGGGCGGCTCCGGCTCGGTCAGGTCCGGGGGCGGGACCTCCGGTCCGGGCTCGATGTCCTCAAAATAATAGCGGATCCAGGCCAAGGCCGTCTCGGGGTCCAAATCCCCGGCCACGACCAAGACGGCTCGGTTGGGACGATAATACCGTCGAAAGAAATCGTAGACACTCTCTAAGCTAGCCTGGTCCAGGTCCTCATAGTAGCCGATAACGGGATGGGCATTCGCAAAGTTGCGGTACGCCATCTCGCCGAAGCGAATCCAAGCCTGCATGTAAGGCTGGTTGTCATACCGGAAGCGACGTTCCTCCTTGACCGTGTCCCGTTGGTTGTCCAGGTGCTCCTGGGTCACGGCCAGGCCCCGCATGCGGTCCGACTCAAGCCACAGGGCCAGGGGAAGCTGGGACGCTGGCAGGACCTCATAGTAGACGGTCCGGTCGTGGGTCGTGTTACCGTTGAAAGTTCCGCCGTGACTCTCGATGTGGCGAAAGAATTCGTTTTTGCCGACGTGCGTAGAAGCCTGAAACATCATATGCTCGAACAGATGAGCAAAGCCAGTCTCACCGGGCCGCTCGTCCCGGGCCCCGACCCCATAGTAGACGACGAGGGCCCCGACCGGATAGGTCCGGTCGGGGAGTAACAGGACCCGAAGGCCGTTGGCCAGCTGTTCGACACGTAAGGGTTCCAGCCAATGGAGCCGCACCTTCGCACGCTCCCCACCGGGGGTAGAGTGTCGTCTTCGCTTCAGAGGATGTATTTTAGTGCGCTATGGACGGTGTCTCCACCCTGAAAAATTCGGCAGTCCAGGTGTTCGGCAGAAGACGGAGAAAGCAAGAAACGAGTTTAAACTCCTGGGCCTCGCCACCCGAACTCCCGGACTGCCGGATGGCCGGATCGCTTGAGGTGGAGCGATGATCACTGAATCGATGGCCGTATTCGGCCTGGGCCGCTGGGGTCTCACGCTGGCCCAGGCCCTCTTGGATGCAGGTCTCCCCTTGGTCGCCGTCTCCAGTAAGCGACCCCGGGCGAAGCAAGAATTGCCGGATCGGCTGTGGCCCCTCTGGACGGGTGACACCCAACGATTGGTCGAACGGGCTCGGTGGATCTTTTTGACGGTCCGTGACGACGCCATCGAACTGACGGCCCGTCGGCTGGCCAGCCTGCGGACGGACTGGACCGGCTACACGTTCGTTCACTCCAGCGGCGCCCACGGTCGAGAGCTCTTAGAAGCTCTTCACCGGCGTGGAGCCCAGACAGGTGTCTTTCATCCCCTCAACGCCTTTCCGGACCCGCTTCGGCATCCGACGAAGGTCACCGGGACGCCCTTTGGGATCATTGCCGACGCAGACCTGCAGTCGGACCTCTTCGAGTTAGCCGAAAAGTTGGGCGGCCGGCCGTTTGCGATCCCTGCGGCACTTCGGTCTGCCTATCACCTCGTCGCCGTCCTGGTGGCGAACGCGCCTCTGGTCTTGATATCCTTAGGCCGGGAGCTCCTCCGGCGGTCGGGCCTGGAACCCGACGTGCGATGGGAGTACTATGCCGTGCTCCTGCAGTCGGCCTTATCCCATGCGACCGACCCGGAGCCCATTCTCTACCTGACGGGGCCCTGGACCCGTCGGGACCGGACGACCGTCCGCCAGCACCGGGACGCCCTTCAGGGGCTCTACCCCGAGGCGGTCCCCCTCTATGAACAGTTGGTCGCCTTAGCCCAGAGCCTCTACCTGGCGGCGACGGGTCAGCCGATGGGAGGAGAGATTTAGGGGCTGGCGGTGCTCCGTATTCGGTATTGGGGGTTCGGTGTTAGAAAGCGAGAAGGCGGAAGGGAGGAACCGGAAGGCCGGGTTCTCCGTTTCTTTTCGCCTCCTTACCTATCCGAGGGGCACGTTTGCAGGATGCCCCATGACTACGGGCGCTCGGCCTTTCTGAGGCCGGCATGACTGCCGGTGTTCTGAAGATACCCCT
>JANXAA010000254.1 GCA_025061865.1 Acidobacteriota bacterium
TCGGGAGCCTGCCGCCATGCGGGCATTTCGAGTATGCGGGGCCCCCTTTGACTCGATGTCCATGGGAGTCCCCACAGGACCGCCCCTACGCCCGACCGACCTATCTATGACTCACCTGCCCAGACGGGTAGAAGGCCGACCCCACCGGCACATAGCGGGACATTCCCTTAGGAAAGGCCAAGACGACCCCATCGGGTCGAATCGCTTGGACCCGCACGCCGTCCCCGAGGCGGTCGCCCTCTTTCAAGGTCAAAATGTCTGTCCCAGAATGCCAGACGCTGACCGGGGGGCCTACCGCCTGGAGGACGCCGAGTAGGACCCAGGCCTTCGGGCGGACGACCTCGGGGATCGAGGCGACGGGCGGTCGGGCAGTGTCGGAAAGGCTCTTCCCCAACGGGAGACGCCCGGCCGAGGTATTTTCCTCCCAATGAAAGATGTCACGGCGGGGCGGAATCAGAGCCTCGGCGTTCGAACCTCCTACGTCGGTACACGTCATCCCGGGGACGTTCTCCGGTCGGGGCACCGGGATAGGTCGGGGCGGACGGAGCGCCGGCCTCTGCGAGCCCAGCAGGTTCAAAAGTCCGATATAGGCGATCACGAGACCACCCACGGCCCAAAGGGACCGTGCCGATTTCGAGGTACCGTCCGGGGACATCGGGATCGACCCTCAAAGTCCCAGGGGCCAGGTCTCAGGTCCCAGTGGAAAGGACCTGGGTCTCTTTACCCTGGGATCCGAGGCCCCAGGCCTACACCCGCGGGATGGTAAGGTTCAATGGCTGGACAGGACCTTGAGCGATTTGGAAGGTATGTTGCATCGCTCGGGCGATGAACTGTTTAGCCGTCGTCACGGCCTGCTGGACTGAATTTCCTTGCACGAGCAAGGCGGCGACGACGGTGGCGAAGGTATCGCCGGCCCCGAGCCGGTTCAGGCTTCGGGTCCAAGGATGTTCCAAGACGTGGTGGCGACGACCGTCGTAGAGGACATCCGTGGCTCGGACCAGGTCTGCCAGCCGGCCGCCCTTGACGACGACGTGGGCGGGTCGATACCGGTGATGGATGATCTCGCAGGCCACCTTCATGGCCGTGATGTCGGCGATCGAATCCATATCGCTGAGAGCGGCCGCCTCCTCGACGTTCGGCGTCAAGACGGTGGCGACGGGCCCCAGGCGACGGGCCCAGGCCCGTAGGTCCTCGGCCGTATGGAAGGCATAGCCGGTCGTCGAACGCCAGACGGGGTCGACGACGACGACTGGTACGTTCATGTCCTGAAGTACGCCGGCGACGAGCTCAGCCGTCTTTAGGTCTGGGACGGCCCCGACCTTGACGCCCAGGACCTTCACGTCACTGAAGACGGCCTCCAATTGGGCCCCCACGTGCTCTAAGGGGACAGGGTAAACGCCCAGGACGGCCTGGCTATTGTGGGCTAAGATGGCCGTCGCTACGCTGAGGCCGTACGTCCGATACGTATGCAAGACCCGTAAGTCGACGGACAAACCTTCATAGCCGGCCGGGTCGAACACACCGATGGTCAGGACAGCCTGCCGCATCGATGACCTAAAAATCTCATAACGACGTGACAGTAGGATGACGGGATAGGCAAGTGGGCGAGCAGATGGGCAATAGAGAACGACCCGGCGGTTGTCCCGACATAGACGACCACGAGGGTTGTGTCCCTATTCCCAGCCCGTCTAAGGCCCACGGGCCAAGCCAATCCTTAAAGACCCGGGACCCGGACGGCCCGACCCGGCTTCCAAGCAGGTCGTCCGTCCTGCATCGCCAGGAGCCAACCGGCCCGGAAGGCCCATTCTACCGTCTGGGCCATGCCGGTCAATGGCCACGCCGGGTCGTACTGGTCGCTGGGCTGATGATAGTGACGGGCAGTATACTCTTCATGGAGCTTTTCGCCCCAATCCGGGGGTTTCCCGACGTAGTGCGTCCCGGCCTTTACGGAGATGGCCGGGACACCCCTCCGGGCCAGACTGAAGTGGTCGGACCGGAAGAAGTACCCCTTTTCGGGGAACGGGTCTGGCCGAAGGGTCACGCCCATCGCCCGGGCGACCTCCTGAAGAACTTGGTCTATTGTCGTCCGGTCCATCCCCAGAGGCACGAAGTCTTCCGTCGGTTCCCATACGTTGACGCCGTCCAGGTTAATATTGGCGACCGTCTTATCAAGGGGCCATAGGGGTCGGCTGGCGTAATAGAGCGACCCGAGGAGACCAGCTTCCTCGGCCGTAACCAGTAGAAACAGGACGGAACGCCGGGGCCGGACGCCCTGACGGGCCAGATGGGCGTAAACCTCGGCCACGCCGAGGACAGCCGCCACACCTGAGGCATTGTCATAGGCCCCGTTGTAGATACTATCGTCCTGGACCGCCGGCCCGATGCCCAGATGGTCGAAGTGAGCCGTATAGAGGACCGCCTCCGACTGGAGGTCGGGGTCCGACCCCCGTAGGACCGCCACGACGTTTTGCGACGTGAATTTTCGGACCTCTTGATGCAATTCGACGGTGACCCGAACGCCGAGGTCGATGGGCCGGAAGTCTCGCCGGGCGGCCCGTCGGAGCAAGTTGTCCAGGCTATAACCAGCGGCTTCCAGGATGCGCCGGGCGGCCGCCTCGTGGAGCCAGCCCTTGACCGGCAGGGCCGGCTCCACGCCGGGGGCATCCAGGTGGACCTGCTCGCCCGTCCAGGAACTCTGGACGACCTGCCACGGGTAGCCGGCCATGTCCGGGACGTGGACGACGAAGGCGCCCAGGGCACCCTTCCGGTAGGCTTCCTCGAACTTATAAGTCCAGCGGCCGTAGTAGGTCATGGCCTTGCCCTCGAAGAGGTTCGGCTCTGCCGGCGGCGCCGGCGGGTCATGGACGAACATGAGCAGGACCTTGCCCCGCATGTCTTGACCCTTGTAGTCGTCCCATCGGTATTCGGGCGCTTCGATGCCGTAGCCGACGAATACGAGAGGCGCGTCGGCGATAGAAACGGCCGATTCGTAGACACCGCTCCACACGACGAAATCCTGCACGGCTTGAAACTCCAGGGTCTGACCCCGGACCTCGACTCGGAGGGGCTCCGGCCGGGCCGTCACGCCGACCATCGGGACGACCTGGAAGTAGCCCGGGGCGCCCTCGAGGGGCGCCAAGCCCATCATGGCCAATCGCGTGGCGATGTACCGGGCCGCCAGACGGTCGCCTCGAGTACCGGGGGCCCGGCCTTCCAGGAGGTCGTCGGACAAGAATTGCAGGTCCGCCCGGAGCTGTTCGATGCGGATAGCCGTCTCGAATCCCGACGGCCAGGGCGGGGCCGCCGCCGTGAACATCGAGGCGAGGACACTGAAGCCGATGAGTCCTAGCCAAAGATTTCGCCCCATCGGGAACCTCCGTGAGGAAAAATCGCAGGGTGCATCAGGGAAGGCTCAGCAGGATACAAGATACCAGGTGCAGGATGCAAGTCTTGGGCAGGCAAGCAGGTAGGCCGATGGGAGAATCCCAGGGGTAACCCTCGAGCAGGGTCCTGTGGGGCCAAAACCCTTCCGCCAGAACGACGCCTCGGATTTGTAAGGGCGGTCGGAAAGCCGCCCATAAGGCCATCCGGCCGCTGGCTCCCACGCGCGGACACCCGTCGATTTTGACTTTTGGGAGCCGGTCAGTACAATAAGCCTTCGTCGGGTTCCTGGTATGGCCTGTCTTATCCAGAGCGGCGGAGGGAACGGGCCCTGTGAAGCCGCGGCAGCCGGCTCGCGCCCGCGGGCGTCCGGTGCCAACTCCCGCAGGCCGAGGTGAGACCCGGCCTGGTAGATGAGGCAGGCGTTGCCTCGCGCAACACCTCCTCGGGTCGACTGACAGCCAACCCCGAACCTGAATGATGTCTGGCGCCGGTG
>JANXAA010000255.1 GCA_025061865.1 Acidobacteriota bacterium
TGGAGTCTCTACGGCGTGATCTGGGCCGCCCTAAGCTTGGCATGGCTCGACCCCGGCATGAAGCAATCTGTGCCGGTCGTCCACTATCTCGCCGTCTTCGACCTCAGTCTGAGTATGACCGTCCGGGACATGGACGGCCGAAGCCGTCTGGAAGTCGCTCGGGAGCACTTCCGGCGAGTCCTCCCGACGCTCCCGCCGTCGGCCCGCCTGAGTCTGGGCGGCTTTGTCGGGAAGACCGTTCAGATTTTTCTCTTGGAGACCCCGCCGGAAGACCTGGCCCGCCTCGAGGCGGCCCTCGACCTGATGGACTGGCGCAACGCCTGGGACGTCGGCAGTCGGGTCGACCGGGCCATCGAGGACATCGCTTACCAGATGATCGAGGCCCCTCTTCGTCTCCTGGCCGGACCCCGGCCAGGGGGATACGTGCGGGTCTTGCCGGCGCCGTTGAATGTCTTCTTCTTCACGGATGGAGGCGGCTCAGACGTACGGACGGAACTACCGGAAGACGTGCGGGCCTGGCTCCGCCGGTCGACCCGCTGGACGTTCATCGGTGTCGGTCGACCTTGGGAGTCGCAGGTCCCAGACCCGGAAAATCCGGGCCGCTGTCTGCAAGACTCGGCTGGCCGGTGCTTCACGTCTCGCCTGAATGAAGAAAACCTTCGGGCGTGGGCCCAAGCCTTGGAGGGACGCTATATCCCCTTAGGCGGGGGACAGACCCTGCATACGTATTTTCACGAGGGTCTCCGGGTCGGCGAGACCGTCCCCGTCCACCGGCGGGTGGGATGGGTCTTCGCCCTCATCGCCCTGGGCCTGTTCCTGGCAGACCTTGGGACGAACTCCCGTCGTGGGCCGATGAATCCATAACAAAATTCCCCTTGGGGGAGAGAATAGGAAGAAAGAAGGCTTTGTCGGTCACGCTAAGTGAGGGACGCGCAGGCCTCTGGCTGGCAGGAGCCGCAAGCGTTTCGCCTTTGGAGACGTAGGCCTCTGACCTATGAGGGGGGGCGGGGAGACCAGCCCCACCCCCGTGGGGATAAGCGTTAAGGTTTCGTTACGGGATGGGACGGCCTAAGGCCAGTAAGATCCCAGGGACCCAGAAGGTGTAAACGGCGGTAAACAGGAGGATCCAGCCTAAAAGCTTGGCGCTAAATCGACCATAGGTCGTCGCCCATACGGCCAAGAAGGCGATGAGCCACACGATGAGAATCGACCGGAACATCCAACCACCGGCGAATACATTCCAGTAAAAAAGTGGGACGATCGCGACCGGGATGGCGACGTTCCCGATGACCCGCAAGTCCAGGCCCTTAATCGCCGTGATCCCAAGCAGGGTGAAGAAGGTGGCGTAAAAGACGATCAAGCCGCTGATGAGCACGCTCCCGTCCGCTCCTAAGGGCTCCGGCCGGGCGGCCATGATGTAAAAGGCCTGGCCGAAGTCCGACAGCCCCGCGATCAAGCTGAGCCAGCCGACGCTGACGAGGGGGTTCGGGCCGCCCTCGCGAGGCTGGGCGCCAGCCCCGACAAAGTACAACCCGATGGCCCACACCGCCAAGCCGGTCAGGAAGAAGACGATGGTGATGGGCGGCATGGTGCACCTCCGCGATGAGGGTTTTTAGGGGTGAGTAGAGGGAACAGAGAGGTCACGCCCCGGGGACCCTCGGGCCCCTTCAGCGCCTCCCCATAACATGCCTCCCCCCGGTCCAAGACCCTTGACGTCCTCGGCGCCACAGACACCGATGAATCATGTCTATTCTGTTGTGGCCCTAACTTAAGAAATCTGTTTAGCAGACTCCCTTCTTGCTTTCCGAATCGGTCGATATTTTACCAGATTGGCCCCAGGATGGCAATTCGACGGACTGGGGACAGCCGGGTGACGGGAGTGAGGTAGCACAGGGACGGGGTCGGACTCCATGGGGCTCAGGTCGCGACCGACCCATCGGCCCTGTCACGGAACTTCGGCATGGACCCGGCGTTCGACCGGTGGTCGGCCGGGTCGATAGGTGCACCGGGGGTCCGCGGCGAAAGGCGAGCCCCGCAGGGCGTAAGCCCGGGACCGGGACCCGCCGCAGACGTGACGGAATTCACAGCGGCCGCATCGGCTCCGCCAGGTCTCGGGCTGGCGCAGGCGTCGGAACAGGGGATGCTCCCGGTAAATCGTCAGCGGCGGGGTAACCCGCACGTTGCCACAGGGAATCGGCAGGAACCCACTCGGATACACGCTGCCGACGTGGTCGATAAACAGGATGCCATGGCCCGAATTGACGTGCATCGGGGGCCGCAGGATGCGCTCCCGGGGCGGACCGGGCTGGAGGGCGGCCCACTGCTCGGCCAGATATTCGTAGAGCCGACCAGTCGGGAGAGTGCTCCGCCATGGCCGGCCCTCGACCTCGCAGGCCCGGCGCTGGAGGACGACCCGCTTGAAGTGGTGGCCCTCAGTCGTCTTGGCCGAAATCCAGTGACCGACGTCGTAGAGCCAGTGCATGACGTCCTCGTAGGCCTGCGCTGAAAGGTCTCGCAAAGTCCGGCCCCGCCCGGTGCGGACAAGGAAGAAAAGGCTCCACGTCATGGCGCCCCGTTCCATAACCATGCGGGCGATAGCCGGAAGCTCCCGGACGTTGAAACGGGTCACCGTCGTGTTGATCTGGACCTTGTAACCGATGGCTCGGAACCAGGCCCAGATGCGGAGGGCCGTCTCAAAGGTCCCGGGGACACCCCGGAAGGCGTCGAAGGTTGCCGGGGACGCCCCGTCCAGGGACAGGGAGGCGACCCGGACGCCGATCTCATAGAGGCGGGCCAAGCGCTCCTGGGTCACAAGAGGGGTGGGGGAGGGGGAGACGGCGACGGGAATGCGTCGCTCCACCGCCGCTCGGGCTATGTCCTCCAGGTCCGCCCGTTTGAAGCAGTCGCCCCCCGTCAGAACCAGGAGGGGTCGTGCAGGAGCGAAGTCGTCGAGGACACGAAGGGCTTCCGAAAGGGATAATTCCGCCGGATGTCGCCAGGGCTGGGCCTCGGCCCGGCAGTGCCGGCACACGAGGTCGCAAGCCCGGGTGACCTCCCAGAAGACCATGAAGGGTTGCTGATGGAGGTCGATACGAGCCTGTCGGACGTCAGTAGATTCCATGATCTGTCCCTCGTAGGACACGATAATGAGCCATCGTCTTAGGCAGGTGGGCAGATACGGCGTGCCGACGCTGCTCCTCTTCGGGTCGGACTTCATGGAAGGATATGCAATTACCATGCCTAATTTGGGCCTCCAAGGAGGACAACCGCGTTCGGTAGGGGTGACCCTCCGGATTGCCCTGCCTTGCTGTCCATCCGCCGACCTGCCTATTGGCCCGACCAGGGGTCATAGAACTCGACGCAACGTTCGCACAGGCCCTGGGTGGGGTCCCAGTCGGGGAAGTCAGCCCGGATGCAAGCGATGGCCTCAGGACTTGGGGCCTCGACCCATCGGTGGGTCGGAAACTGGCACAGCGGACAGGGGTCGCCCGGCCGACGGAGGGGCATGGTCGGACCCAGGACTTCGGCCGCTCCCTGCGCCCATACCAGGACCTGGCGGGGATCTTGGGCCATCGCCCAGAGTTCCGGATGGGTCGGCCGGTCCCACGCCCAGAGACGTTCGAAGGCAGCTCGGAGGTCGGCCGTAGGGAGGCTCCGGTAAAGGGCTTGCATGCCGGTCGGCCGCGCCGGGACGACGTCCGGGTCATACCGGAAGGCCGGGTCCAGCATGTCGGCCACGTGCTGGACCCGGCCTTCCGGTATGCCCGTTCGGAGTCCAGGCGACCGGCCGCGGCCTCTCGCCGCATGAACATCAGGAGGACTTCCTCGACGAGGTCTGGCTCAACATACAGGTCGTCTCGGAGGACTCGGGACCA
>JANXAA010000256.1 GCA_025061865.1 Acidobacteriota bacterium
CTTCTCCAGCCGATACGGCTGGTGGACCTCGTCGTAGAAGAAGTCTTGGGGAGGAATGTCGTCATGCTCTTGCCAATAGGCCAAGATGGCCGCTACCCGTTGGAGTTGACGGACGACGACGTCCCGAGCATATGCCTCGGGCAGGATCTGACGCATCTTGGCCGTCTCCATCTTCCACGGGGGCCATAGGCTCAAGACCCGTACGGGACGGGGTACCCGACTGGACAGCGTATACGGTCGACCGTCCGGGGCGTAGTAGCAGGCGACCAGACCCCCCAATAGAGACGCCGCCACGTTGTCCAGATGGCCTTCGACCTCGGCAGCCAAGTCCAGGTATTCCTGCCATTGCGTCTGGGTCCGCCGAAACAGACTCGCCAGGGCGAACCCGGCCAGGGCCGAGGCGCCGCTTCCGCCCAGGCCCCGCTGGACAGGAATCTCGTTGATGACTTGAATCCGGAGCGGCGGGATTTGGACCTTCCAGCGCTCCGCCGCCAGATGGGCCATCTGGATGACCCGATTCATCTCGTCGGCCGGCAAGTCTTCGACCGACTCGCCCTCGACGGTGACCTGCCATTCAGGGGCCGGCTCGACGAAGACCGTCAGATGAAACTGTAAGGCCAGCCCCAGGGTATCAAAGCCGGGGCCGACGTTCCCGACGCTGGCCGGGACCCGAATGTAATGCGGGACTTCCAACTTCATTGAGCCTCCTCATAAGACGAACGGCCAGTATTCAGGCTAACATCCGGCACCCAATACGGGATTGCACACCCGATAGGCGGGTTTTCAGACGCCCACATGACTGCGGGCGCTCGATAGTGCCTGACGCCGCCCTGACGGGCAGCGCCAGGCGGGAGGACGCCGGCCTGATCGCCGGCGTTTTGAGACACGCCTTGAGATCGGAGTACTATCCCCCCATGCACATCGGGTTAGCATCTTACCTCTGAGACCCGCATTCATTATAATGAACCCCTGGAGAGTCAATAAAACAGCCCCGGTGTCGAGGGCGGGGAACGGGTCCTTCGAAGACCCGCCACCGAACACGCAGCACCGAATATGCATCCCGGGCAGGTGACTGTCGTCCCGGCCCCCTCGTGGATCGTCGTCCTCTCGGCCCCGTCTGGGGCTGGGAAGACGACCGTCGTGCGCGCCCTCCTGGAACGGGAGCCCCGGCTTCAGTTCGCCGTATCTCACACGACTCGGCCGCCCCGCCCCCACGAGGCCCATGGCCAGGACTACTATTTTGTCGCCCGGGACGAGTTTCGGGACCTTATCGAGCGGGGTGCCTTCGTCGAGTGGGCCGTCGTCCATGGGCACTTCTATGGCACGAGCCAAGCGGAGCTCCGTCGTATCCTGGAGGCCGGCAAGACTCCTCTACTGGACATCGATGTGCAGGGGGCTTACCAGATTCAAAGGCGATGGCCCCACGGCCTGTTCATCATGCTTCTGCCGCCTTCTTGGACGGTCTTGGAACAGCGCCTGCGCCAGCGGGGGGACTTGACAGACGAACAGGTCCGTCGCCGCATCGGACAGGCCCGCCAAGAGGTCCGGTGGGCCTGGATGTACGACTACTGGGTCGTTAACGACGTGCTGGACGAGGCCGTCGAGACGATCGAGGCGATCCTGTGGAGCGACCGGCACCGGCCAGGCGTCGGGCCGAGCCAGGGACGACTCCCCGTGATCCCGGAATGAGGACTATGGAGCGCAGACCCAAGCCCCAAGACCTGTCGGTTCAGCCCTACGATTCGGGGCCTATCGTCTATCGTCTATGGTCCGTGGCCCTTACCTTGGGGGGACTCATGGCCTTCGTCGGGGTTCCGCCGATGGAGACGTCCCGTCGGTATTTGCTTCCGCCCCCGGCCGACGTCCTACTGGTCGGCGGTCGGGTCTATCCCCTATGGCCGACGCCGGACGCCGTCGTCTCGGCCGTCGCCATCCGGCAAGGCCGCATCGCGGCGCTCGGGTCGGACGAAGAACTCCGGGCCTGGCGGGGTCCCCGGACTCGGGTCATCGACCTGCGGGGGGCGACCGCCTTACCGGGCCTGACGGATGCCCACGTACACCTAGCCAGCCTGGGACGCCTGCGACGACAACTCGTCCTGACTGGGACGCGAAGTAAGGAAGAAGTCCTTCAGCGGCTCCGGACCTATGCCCGCCGACATCCGAACCTGTCCTGGATCGTCGGCCGCGGCTGGGACCAAAACGACTGGCCGGACCCCCACATGCCGGACCGGGCCGACCTAGACCGGGTCGTCCCGGACCGGCCGGTCTACTTGATTCGCATTGACGGTCATGCCGCTTGGGTCAACACGAAAGCCCTCGAGCAGGCCGACATCGGTCCGGCCTCGCCGGATCCCCCGGGCGGCCGGATCTTGCGACGGCCCGACGGGAGCCCGACGGGCGTCCTCCTCGACCGAGCGGCCGAGCTGGTCCAGCGGGTTATGCCCGAACCGACCGTCGAGGACCTGATGGCCGACCTAGAAGCCGGCGCCCGGGCCTGCACCGAGGTGGGCCTCACAGGGGTTCACGACGCCGGGATCTCGCCGGCGACCTGGGCGGCCTACGTACGACTGGTCGAGCGGGACCGACTCCCGATCCGGGTCTATGCGATGGCCATGTACCGTTCAGGCCTGGACGAACAGCTCCTGACCGAGGGCCCCCTCATCGGACTCGGGGACGGCCGTCTGACGCTCCGCGCCATCAAGGTCCTCTCCGACGGAGCCTTGGGTTCCCGGGGAGCGGCCCTCCTGGAGCCTTATGCAGACGAACCGGACTCGACGGGCCTCCTGCTGGTCGAGCCCGACGAACTCGTGCGGCTGGCCCGCCGGGCTTTGGACGCCGGGGTCCAACTGGCCGTGCACGCCATCGGGGATCGAGCCAACCGCATGGTCCTGGACGCCTTCGAGGTCGCCTTTCGGGAAAGACCTTGCGGAGACTGTCGTTTTCGCATCGAGCACGCCCAAGTCGTCCATCCCCAAGACATCCCGCGCCTGGCCCGGCTGGGCGTCGTCCCGTCCATGCAACCGACCCATGCGACGTCGGACATGCCGTGGGCACCCGACCGGCTGGGACCCGACCGGCTCCAGGGAGCCTATGCGTGGCGGTCGATCCTGCAAACGGGCCTGAAGATTGCCGGGGGTTCAGACGCCCCTGTCGAGGAGATCTCCCCGCTCTTGGGCCTGTACGCGGCCGTCACTCGACAGGACTTGCAAGGTCGGCCGGCCGGCGGGTGGCGTCCTGAAGAGCGGGTCACGCCCCAGGAGGCCCTGCAGATGTTCACCCAGTGGGCCGCCTATGCGGCCTTCGAAGAGTTCCAACGGGGGACGCTTCGGCCGGGGACCTGGGCGGACTTGACAGTCCTGGACGGGGACCCCTTCCAGGTCGAGCCTCGACAGATCCCCCACCTGCGGGTCCGGCTGACGATGGTCGGGGGCCGCATCGTCTACGAGTGAGGGGAGGGCCATCGAATCCTCCAGGGTCTTCCGTCTAGGGTCTGGAGTCCTGGGCCCGGAAGCCGAGACCTGGGGCACACAGGTATTGCCTTCTTTCAGGCATGCCCTCATAATATAAGCAATATAGCTAAGGGTCGTTCGGCTCCACAGGCTTTCCACGCTTCATGAGGGATGGGTCATGCTACGGATTCGTCTCATGCGCATGGGCCGTCGTAACCGGCCGTTCTATCGGATCGTCGTCATGGAAGCCCGGCGGCCTCGCGAGACGCGGTATCACGAGGCCATCGGTTACTACGACCCGATTCCGACGCCGTCTGTCCTCCGACTCGACTTAGCGCGTTATGAGTACTGGCTTCAACGGGGGGCTCAGCCCACGGACACGGTAAAAAACTTGGCCCGATT
>JANXAA010000257.1 GCA_025061865.1 Acidobacteriota bacterium
CAGGTCTTGGGCATCGATCCGGGCACGCTTTGCACGGGTTTTGCCCTCCTGGTGTGGGACGGCTCGGTCGGCCGGGTCGTCGAGTTAGGCTATTGGCGACCTTCGTGTAGCCGATGGGCGGATCGGATTCGGGATTTATACGATACCGTGGAGGCCTGGCTCCAGACGTATGGGCCGGACGCCGTGGCCGTCGAGGCCCCTTTCGTCCATCCCCTGTATCCCCGGAGTGGCCTTCGGGTCGAGCACGTCGCGAGTGTCATCGTGACAGCCCTAGCCCGCAGCGGTTATACGTGGTCGGAGTATCCGGCCTCGGTCGTCCGACGCTCTGTAGTAGGGGCCGGGCGTGCCGATAAGAGCGCTGTCCGACGGTATCTCTATGCCCTCTTACCGGAGACCCGTCGGTGGGCGCATATGCCGGATGATGCCTTTGATGCCTTGGCCGTGGCTTACTGCCATAGCTTGACAGTCTCGGGTCCACCGGTGGGTCGACGGTGATTGGATACCTACGGGGTCAAGTCCTGGAGCGGGAGCCGACGCGCCTTCTCTTGGACGTGCAAGGCGTCGGCTACATCGTGTACGTCCCCTTAACCCTTCATGCGGCTGTCGGCCAGGTCCTATCCCTTCGGATATACACCCACGTCACCGACGACCAGATCACGCTGTACGGCTTTGAGGACGCCCGCCAGCTCCGTCTGTTTGAGTACCTTTTGAAGGTCCAGGGCGTCGGTCCCCGTATCGGTATGAGCATCCTGTCTCACATGACGCCCGACGAGTTTGTCCAGATCGTCCGTCAGCGGGATGCTCGGCGTTTGCGGGAAATCCCCGGCGTAGGCCCCAAGGTCAGCGAACGGCTCGTCGTCGAGTTGGCTCCTGTCATGGACCGTTGGATTATGGCGTGTGAAAAGGTGCCTTCCCCGACGGCCGTCTCGCAAGGTCGCTGGCAGGAGGTCCTCCAGGCTTTGGAGGTCCTGGGGTACAACCGACGGGAGGTCGAGGCCCTGGTCCGGGACGTGCTTCAACAGTCGTCACCGGACGAGCCCCTCGAGGACGTCCTCCGAAAAGTCCTTCGCCGCAAGGCGGCCTCGTGAATTCGGAAATTCAACAGTTGCGGGAGCCTCTGATCGGCCTTCCCTGTTGAGTTTGTCTATCTGACGACCTGCCCGACGGCCGAACCCCGAGGTAAGGGTCATGCACGTCATCCCGGAGATAGGTTACGCCCTGACAGCTGATGTCCTGGTCGTCGCCCGGAAGCCGTCGCCCCAAGTCCTGTTAGTCCAGCGAGGGCGGCCACCCTTTGAGGGTACCTGGGCGATCCCTGGCGGATTCCTGGAGCCCCATGAGCGGGTCGCCACGTGCGCGGTCCGAGAGTTGGCGGAGGAGACGGGGATCTGCGTCCAGGAATCGGACCTCCTGTTGGTCGGCATTTATGACGCACCAGGTCGAGACCCCCGAGGCCGGGTAATCACAGTCGCCTACGCAGTCGTCGTGCCATTCCCCATCGAAGTCCAGGGGGGTGACGACGCCGCTCGAGCGGCCTGGTTTCCAGTCGACCACCTCCCACCCTTAGCCTTCGATCACGACGTCATCATCCGGGATAGCCTGGCGCACTTACGCCGGCTGGGATTTCTACTCTGACTCAGCGATAAGTTGTGAGACGAGAGTCATGGCGGGATAAGATTGACCTGGGAAGCAGTCGCCTGTACCCTGAGAGCGGCCTGGGCCATGGTTCGAAAACCATGTCGGCAAGGGGATCGGGGGTGATTCCCCCTCAACCTGGCCTTCTCCTTCGGGGAGAGGAAATCCGGCATGGAGGTCGGAGTCCGGAATCAGGGGGAGTCAGGGAAAAATCCGGCTCCTTGACCGCTGATCTCCGACCCCTTGCCTCCTCGATGCGAGGACACTTGGGGGTCTGCTGGTGACCTGACGGAAGACGTGGCAAAGGCATCGGTCGCCGGTTCCCCGTCTGCAGTCGGGTGGCCTGCAGGCCCACAAGCCCGAGGCTTGCGCTACTACCCAGATCCAGCCGGTCGACGGCCGGGGGGCGAGGCTGGGTGAGGGCCTTACGGCCCGGCTACCCTACCTGACTCCTGTTTTGTTTTGCCTATCAGGGGTTCCGCATGCGTCGTAAGTGGCTTTGGGGACTTTTCCTCGTCCTGGGCCTGGCGGCTCTCATCGTCCTCAGCCTATGGCGACTCGGGGTCCTTCATGGGCCCCGTCGTCTGCCAGTCGAGAAGAAGCCGTCTCGGCCTAGGGCTGTTGCGGCCGTCCGGGTGTGGATCCAGCCGACGGGGCGTCTGGAGGGTCCCCCGCCGGACCGTCTCCTATTTCATATGACCGGACCTGTGGCGGGAGAACCGGACCTGGAACTTCCGGCCGGGCAAGTCCGTACGTGCCTCCGGCTAGACCCTCCGGCACCGGGCCGGATCGTGTGGACCTCCGGGCATACCTTTGAATACCGACTGGCGGCTCCCCTCGAACCAGGCCGGGCTTATCGCCTGACGGTCAGCTGTGTGCCCCTACGGCCGGATCGGTCCGTGGCAACGTCTGAACAAAGGGTCGAGATCATACCCCCGGTCCCGACGGTCCTGAATGGGTATGTCTACCGGTGGGACGAGGGGACCGTCACGGCCCGTCTGGAAGCGAACTATCCGCTTCAACAAGTAGGCGTCGAGTCCTTCGTCTTCGTAGAGGACGTCCAGGGTCGGGCGGCGTCCGTACGGGCCGTCGAGTCGGACCCCCGACCCGAAGCGGTCCGCATCGTCTTTGACAATACGGGCGCTGACGTCTATCGCGTGGTTTTTCGGAAGGGCTTCCCCCTGGCTCGAGCCGGTCTGGAGATGCCTCAAGACGTTACCGTTGAGGTCCGCATCCCCCGCAAGGAAGTCTACGTGTCGTCCGTGCGTCTCCGGGAGGGTTTAGAAGGCTTCACGCTGGAAATCTACTGCAGCCTGCGAGGGCAGGAGACGTGTCATCTGGATGCCCGAACTGTGCGGCCGTCAATCCAATTGGATCCACCGATCCCTTATCGGTTTGTCGTCACGTCCAGGGGTGTGGACCTTTTTGCTGAGTTCTTCCCGGAGCAAACCTATCGGGTTCGGGTCCGGGCGGGCCTGGCGACGGCTGACGGGGCTGTCCTTCCGAACGACCAGGAGTTCACGATTCGAGTTCCCCGACCGGCTCCGCAAGTGCAGATGGCCGTCCGGGGCCGCTACTTGGGCCGGCAGGGTGGCGTCAAGCTTCCAGTCCAGGTCCGACAGGCTTCTCAATTGCGAGTCTCCATCTATCGACTGCCTCCGGAGAATCTCGTCCCCTGGTATGAGGCCCTGTATCAGGGGGAATACGGCTTTCGGAGTCTCAGTGAGCCGGTCGTCCAGGACCGGGTCGTCCCTGTCGAGACGTCAGAGAAGAGCCCGTTGGCTTGGCTCGACCTGGACGCCTTAATGGATACCCGTGAGCCGGGTCTGTACGAGGTCTTTGTCGAACTGTCCCGTCCCCAAAGGGCAACGGCTCCCTCGGACGAGGGTGAGACGGAAGAGGCGGGAGACTTCGAGGTAGACCTCTACGATGAGAGTTCTCAGCGGCAAGACTCGGCCTATGTCGTTATCTCCGACGTGGCCCTGGTGGCCAAGACGGCGCCTCGGCGGGTCTACGTCTGGGCTGTGAGCACCGACACCGGGAAGCCTCTGAACGCCGTCGACGTACGAGTCCTGAGCGACCGGAACGTCGTCATCGGCCGGTGTGTCACAGACCGACAAGGCTTTTGCGAGGTCCCTTACGGAGATATTCGAGAACGGCGGCCTTACCTCCTCATCGGACAGCGAGGTCCCGACT
>JANXAA010000258.1 GCA_025061865.1 Acidobacteriota bacterium
AGCCATCCCGGATGTCGGGGGCGGCTTGGGCCTCTACTTTTGGCGGTACGCTGAGACGGGCGACTTTGTGTTCAACCGCGGTCGGCGGAACGCCTTCATCGACTTCGGCGACTTCCGGGCTGAGGGTCAGGACCTGGGATGGCATGCAATGGCCGGCCTACAAATCCCTATTGGCCGGCGGGCAACTCTGGACTGGGAGGCCAAGTACACCGGCCTGAACGGCAAGCTCGGACCCCAGTTCGACCCCAGCTTTCAGCCGATCGACCTAAGCGGTTGGACATTTATCGGGGGCCTTTCCTTTTGGTGGTAAGCCGGTAGCTCATCCATTCGCCCCGGCGGCGCCGGCCCGTGATGCGGAAGGGGCTCGAACGGACGGCGGCCTGAAAGACGGGCCCGTGGTCCCGAAAGATGCCGCTGACCAGCCACACGCCCTCGGGCCGCAGGACTCGGGCGGCCGCTGGGATGGCCTCGATCAGAGGTTCCAACTCTAGATTCGCCAGCAGGATGTCGACCGACTCGTCGGCCAGCTTCTCGAAAGACCCCACGAGGCACTCGATGCGGTCCGTCAAACCGTTGAGACGCACGTTCGACTGGGCTTCCTCGACGGCTTCCACATCGATGTCCAGGGCGTAGACCTTCTGGGCGCCGGCCCGAGCGGCGGCGATAGACAAGACCCCCGTGCCGGTCCCAACGTCGGCGACCGTGCGACCCTCAAAGGCCAGGGTCTCCATCCAGCGGAGCATGAGTTGAGTCGTCTCATGGAGGCCTGTCCCGAAAGCTCGCCGGGGCTCAATCAGAATCGGAAGCCGATCCCGGTCTTGGGGGCGGGCTTCCCGCCAGGGGGGCCGGACGAGCCATCGGTGGCCGACCCGAAGGGGTCGCCATCGACGTTGCCACTGCCTTTGCCAATCTCGATACTTCAAGATCCGCTGACGGACCTGGACTTCTGGATCCCAGCGGGCCAGCTCTTCCCAAAGCGATCGGGCCTCGGGAGGTGCATCCGTGAACACATGAGCCGAGAGGACGGGCCCGCGGACGGTCCAGTACATCCCAACGTTTTGTAAGGCCGTGACGCGCTCGACGAACCATTCCTCCATCTCCGGTCGGTGAAATTCGATGACGACTTCCCAGACGGAGGGGTTGGATGCCGAATGCCTCATAGTGGCCTCTGCCCCTTCAGTACCGGGTTTTCAGAAGTCGGGGATTAAGGAGGCCGGGGTCTGGAAAAGGCCTGATTCCGGACACCGAACACCCGCACCCCGCCTCTTTTTTTACAAGATCACATAGGGGACCTGGAGGAATGGGTTCGCTAGGCGCTCCCGGCCGACGGTCGACTCGGGGCCGTGGCCCGGATGGACCACGACATCGTCCCCCAGGGGGACGATGCGGGTCATGATCGACCGGAGGAGGGTTTCGTAGGACCCACCCGGCAAGTCGGTCCGTCCGACCGTCCCAGCAAATAGCGTGTCTCCCGTGAAGAGATGGCGGTCCACCTGCAAGCACACACTTCCGGGCGTATGGCCCGGTGTGTGGTGAACCCGGACCGTCAGCGTGCCCACGGGGATCTCGTGTCCATGATCGTAGAATCGGTCTGGCGGTGGGACGGGTTCGTAAGCGAGGTCAAGGCCCAGCCAGCGCGTCTGCTCGGGTAGAGCTTCGTACAAAAAGAGGTCGGCCCGATGGAGATGCACAGGCACCGCCCATCGGTCCCGCACGCGCCCGACCCCACTGATATGGTCTACGTGGCCATGTGATCAGGACGGCCACCGGAGTCCACCCCTCCGTCTCGACGGCCTGCACCAGCGAGTCGGCCTCGTCCCCGGGGTCGATGAGGACCGCCGCGCCGGATATCGGACAGGCAACGACATAGCCGTTTTTGTAAAACGGAGGTACTGCGAAGACCCGGATCTCGACGGTCGGACCCTCGGAAGTCATCCGGACGAAGCCTCCTGAAGGGATGCCTCTGCACCCCGGGTCTCCGGCGTCTCGGTCAGCATCTCGATACGCCCTTTCACGAAGGCCGTCTCCTCGACCGTCAGCCGGCGGGTCAGGATATCCCCCTCGACCCGGGCGTTCTCGCCCAGTCGAAGGCGCTCGTAAGCCTTCAGGTTGCCCTGGACGCGCCCCTGGACTTCGATGACCTGGGCCTGGATGTCGGCATGGACCCGGCCCTGGGGTCCCACGACTACACTCCGACGACTCTGGACGTGGCCCTCGACCGTGCCCTCGATGACCACGTCATCGGAAGCGTCGATTTCCCCGCGGATGGAAACATTGGCACTAATGACCGTACGAGTCGACGGCCCCTTCAGCCCGACCTCGGGAGTCCCGACCGACGGCGTCGTCACGACGGGCGCGATCGATCGCCCGGCGTCCTTCTTTTCCTTTTCGAAAAGCCCCATGACCCCTACCTATCTTAGTAGTCCGGTGTCGGGTGCTGGGTCTGGAACGCCAGAAGGATTCTATGGCCAGCCAGCATGCAGATAAGCCCTGACCTCCCCCCCTCATCCTGAAGAGGGACGGCGTGATGGCGTGACAGGGCGGTGGACAGCTCCTCCGGGCTTATGGAGGCCTGCCCCACGCATATCATTTATGCACCCCTTCGTCACATCCCCACGGCGTCACCTAACAGACGAAAAATAAAATGGAGCGGGCGACGGGATTTGAACCCGCGACTTCGAGCTTGGGAAGCTCGCACTCTACCCCTGAGTTACGCCCGCTCGCCTGTCTTCGTCCATTCATTTTAGGGCTGACCCGGGCCCCCGATCAACGGGGCCGTCGCTAAGACGACGGAAAGGCAGGACGGAGTGGCCTCAGCCGTCTCCCCTCAGCGGTTGCCCCCGATCTAACTTCGTCATGTCCTCACGTCACCACGATTGCTGCGGCCTGAGACCCAAGACCCGAGGCCTTAGTCTACGGTTACCGGGGTTGGATGAGACCTGGCTGGCCCCAGTAAAAGGCCCCGGCGATGCAACCCGTCAGGACTGTCGCCAGGGTCGCCGCCCAGAGGGCCCGCCAGCTCAGGGCGGCCAGGTCGTCCCGGCGGGCTGGTGCCAGGGCCGCTGTCCCGCCGACAAAGATAGCGACCGATGCGATGTGAGTGAACCCACACAGGGCGTAACTCAGGACCAGCAGGCCCCGAGGCGAGACCTGCCCCTCCCGGGCCAGGGTCGCCAGGTCTTGATAGGAGATGACCTCCGTCAAGAGCCACCGTTCCCCGATCAACCGGGCCGCCGCCGACCACTCGTCCGGCCGAAGGCCTAAGAGGAGCCCCAGGGGATAAGCCGCCACCATCGCCAGGTCCCGGAGGGTCCAGACGTGGCGGGTGCCCGTCACATGAACCGTCACCCAACCTGTGACCCCGCTGAGACCTAGGTCTACCAGACGGACGAGGCCCAGCATCCCGATCAACAAGGCGCCGATGCCGACGCCCAGCCGCACGCCCTCCCAGGCCCCCCAGATGATACTCCCCATCCAGTGCTCGGCCGGTATGACCCGCTCGACTGCGGGGACTTGACCCATCGTCTCCGGCGTGTCTGTCTCCGGATAAAGGACTTTACTGATGAGTATGGCCGCCGGGATACTCAAAAAGGAAGCCGAAATTAGGTGACCAGCGATCAACGGGAAGACTGACTCCAGCAGGCGCACGTAAAAGGCCAGGACCGTCGAGGCAATGGTCGCCAGGCCCGACGTCAGGATCAGGAGAAGTTCGGACCGAGTCATCCGCTCTAAATACGGGCGGACCATCAGGGCCGACTCGATGCCCAGGAAAATGTTACTGACGGCGGCAAGCGTCTCGGCCCCGCTCAGACGAAGGTTCCGATAGACG
>JANXAA010000259.1:0-238 GCA_025061865.1 Acidobacteriota bacterium
ACTTGGACCTGGGGTGTTATATCTCCTTCTCGGGTATCGTCACCTTCGATCGGACCGCCGACGACATCCAGGCCGCCGCTCGGGTCGTCCCCCTGGACCGTCTCCTCGTTGAGACCGACAGCCCCTACCTGGCCCCTGTGCCCTACCGGGGGCGACGGAACGAACCGGCCTACGTCCTGAAGGTCGTCGAGGCCATCGCCCGCCTGCGGGGCATGAAGATCGGAGACTTGAAAGATGC
>JANXAA010000259.1:248-3799 GCA_025061865.1 Acidobacteriota bacterium
AAAACTTTTTGCAGGCTTATCCTCATGTACGTCCTCTCCGGGGGGCTTCTCCTGGGGGCGGCGCCCGCCCCTGAGACTCGCTTGACGGTCGGCGACGTTAACCGTCAGGTGGTCTGCCAATGCGGGTGCAATATGGTCCTCCACGGTTGCACCTGCGAGTTCGCCCGGCAAATGAATGCCGAGATCCAGTCGATGATCGATGAGAGGTTGAACTTACCGGCGATCCTGCAACGCCTGCAAGAAAAGTATGGGCCGACCGTCTTGGCCGCCCCGCCCAAGCGGGGCTTCTTTGCCACAGCCTGGGTCCTGCCCTTCATCGCCTTAGGTCTCGGGGGGGGTCTCATCGCCTATTACCTGCGCCGACGGGCACGCCCGACTCCACTAGCGTCGGCCGAAATGTCGCCCCCTGAGGACCCGGCTTTAGATACTCGTCTTCGGTCCATCCTGGAATCCGTGGACCGCTGAGGCGCATAGACGGCCGCGCCCGAGGGAGAGGCCTAACTTGACATCCGGATGCACGGGGGTATAATAGCCCTTCTGCAAAAGCACCTTAGCAGTCCCGGAGGCGGTGCATGCCGCAGCGTCCAGAGGTTCGTTGCGGGCGGAGACTCCTACGCATCATCCTCTGGGACGAGTATTGTCCTACCTGTATATGTCCCTCTTATCTATGACCCCTCGTCTGGGCTTTCCCCGGTGGTGACGATTCGATCGGCGGCTTTCCCTCTCTATCAAAATCTATAAAAAGTTCCACCACCGGTCATCGATACCCCAAGGGATAAGCCGGGCGGCTTTTTCGGCAGGACTGCCCTATCCCCAGGTAAGTCGCCTGCCCGGACATGCGGCGAGGAAGCTGATCCTTTCTTCCTCTCTCCAAATGTTCCCTACCGGCCTCCGATCCCGGTGGCACTCGTAGAAGACAAATAGCGGGGCGGCTTGTACTTCCGGGTCGGGCCTACGGTCCCGACCCGGAGGTCGAGACGGGCCGCCAGGACCGGTCGATACCGGCATGGCGGCCCCTACTCTTTTCTTCGGGACGTCCTGACGACGCGGCGCATAGGTCGCTGAATGGGTCAGCGGAGCGAAGAAACCATGAACCGCTTCGGGATGACCTTACGTTATCAGGACGTCACCTTTACCGAGCGCTTTCTCCGGCTGGCCAGGCGCCGTAGGGGCAGGCCAAAGCCTGCGTCCCTGACTCCTATCCATCGACCTGTCCACTGCCTCACTACCCCGTTTTCTCAAAGGCCAGGAGGGACTGAAGATGACGACGACGGTCGATAGCGGAATCCGTCTATCCCCGGAGCCGACCTGGGAGCTCGTCCTGAAGCGGAACTCCATCGAGCGCCTCAAGCAAGAGAAGTTTCCCTTGGACATCGTCCAGGAGCTCCCGCTGCTGATCGCCCGGGGTTACGAGGCCATACCCGAGGAGGACATCGTTCGTCTGAACTGGTGGGGCCTGACGCATGACAAGCCGAAGGTCGGGACCTTCATGGTTCGTATCAAGGTCCCGGGCGGCCGCATCACGCCCGAACAGCTCATCGCCATCGGTGAGCTGGCACGACGGTACGGCCGGAATTACGGCGAGCTCACGACCCGTCAGGGGATCCAGCTCCACTGGGTGCGTCTTGACCAACTCCCGGAGGTCCTAGCCCATATCCAAGCCGCCGGTCTAACGACGGTCGGCGGCGAGGGGGACACAGTCCGCAACATCACGAGTTGTCCCGTGGCCGGCGTCGACCGAGCTGAGCTATTTGACGTACGGCCTGTCGTCGAGGCGGCGGCCCGGTTCTTTTATGGGAATCGGGACTATTCGAATCTCCCCCGCAAGCACAAGTACACCATCAGTGCCTGTCCAGCCCAATGCAACGCCCCCGAGATCCACGACGTGGCCCTGGTCGGGACCCTTAAGGACAGTCGGCCGGGGTTCGCTGTCCGGGTCGGTGGGGGCCTATCGGCGACACCCCGAATTTCCCGGGACTTGGGCGTGTTCGTACCCATCGAAGAAGCTATCGAGGTCCTGCGAGCTGTCACGGATGTATGGCAGACGAACCTACGTTATCGCCTCAGTCGAGCCAAGGCCCGCATCAAATTCATGGTCGATGACTACGGCCCCGAGGGCATCCGGGCCCTGGTCGAAGCCCACTTGGGTCGCCGACTTGAAGACGGGCAGGCGCCGGCCCCGACGCACGATACGGACCACTTGGGCATCCATCCCCAGAAACAGGCGGGCCTCGTTTACGTGGGCGTGCCCGTCCCGATGGGCTGGGTCCGGGGCGACCAGCTCGTCGCCCTCGGGGAAATCGTCGGCGAGTTCGGCGGCGACGTGCGCTTTACGCGCATGCAGAATTTCATCGTCACGGGTGTCCCGGAGGACCGGCTCGGGTGGCTTACAGAGCGGCTGACGGCCATCGGGTTCGACCCCCGGCGGCACCGTCTGTATGGACGCTCGACGGCCTGCACGGACCACCAGTTCTGCAACTACTCGGTCGCCGAGACCAAAGGCAAGCTCAAGGACATCCTGGCGGCCCTCGAAGAACGGTTCGGCAAGGCCGTGGAAGAGCTTCGGATCTACGTCGACGGGTGTCCCCACGCCTGTGCCCATCATTGGGTCGGCGATATCGGCCTCCAAGGCACGACGACCCAGCACCCTACGAAGGGGGTCCGGGTCGAGGCTTACGACGTCTGCCTACGGGGCGGGCTTGGGACTCGGGCGGCCATCGGCAAGCCCCTGCTCCGTCGGATCCCTGAGGACCAGATCATCGAGGTCCTGTGCCGTCTGGTCGGGGCTTGGCTCGAATGGCGGGCAGACCAAGAGACGGACGGGACGTTCCGAGACTTCCTGGACGCCCATACGGACGATGCATTACGGGCCATCGCCCTGGGGACGTCGCCCCTGGATAAAGCCGAGACGCCCACGCGGGGTCCGGTCGTCCACGTCCCTGGCATGTTCCTGACCTGGACGGACGGGGCCGACCGCATCGAAGTGCCGGCCCGGACAGTCCGAGAGGCCTTGGAATGGCTCCGGTCGCGGTATCCCCAGCTCGTCCAGCAGGTCCTGGCCCCCGACGGGAGCGTGTCGCCCCTGGTAAACCTGTTCGTCGGGGAAGAGGACATCCGCAACCTCCAAGGCCTCGACACGCCTCTGGCGCCGGGTCAGGCACTCATCATCCTGCCGGCCCTCTCGGGGGGATGAGGGGTACCCAGAATGGGAAATTGGAATTGGAAATGGCGAATCGGGTGAGAAGGGGAGGTCACGGGATGGTGCGACATATCGTCTTCGACGACCTCGAGATCG
This sequence comes from Acidobacteriota bacterium, assembly GCA_025061865.1. GTDB lineage: Bacteria > Acidobacteriota > HRBIN11 > HRBIN11 > HRBIN11 > HRBIN11. The sequence continues at coordinate 3,544 of JANXAA010000259.1, forward strand.
GCGAGATCGCTGTCCAGCTGGACGACCAGGACCCCCAGGCCGTGATCGCATGGGCCCTGGAGACCTTCGGCGATGGGGTCGCCGTCGTCACGGCCTTCCAGGCCGAGGGGATGACCATCCTCGACATGGCCGTCCAGATTCGACCCGACGTGCGAGTGATCACCGTCGACACGGGGCGTCTGCCCCAAGCGACCTACGCCTTTATAGACCAAGTACGGGCACATTACCCCCAAGCCCGCTTCGAGGTCCTGTTCCC
>JANXAA010000025.1 GCA_025061865.1 Acidobacteriota bacterium
CAGGTCGCTCGTGCGGCCGGCGGCGACCGTGGCGGAGTCCTTCGTCCGGACGGCGACTTGGTTGGCCGTCGGCTGGGGCTACTTCCTATTGGGGGGCCTGAGTCTGTGGTATCTTTGGCAGACCGGCCTGGGCGTCTCCGCCGACCGGTCGCTTAGGTCCAACCCCCTGGTAGGCCTCCTGTTGACGGTGTGGACCTGCGACACAGCGGCCTACTACGTGGGGCGATGGCAGGGACGTTACCGACTGGCACCGGTCGTCAGTCCCCACAAGACGGTCGAAGGCGCCCTGGCAGGTCTCGGAGGGGCCGCCTTGGCGGCCTGGCTGTGGGGCCGATTCGGGTCGGCGGCCGCCGGGTCCGTCCCGTGGTACGAATGGGTCTTAGTCGGCCTGGGGATCGGCATCGTCGGTCAGGTCGGCGATTTGGTCGAGTCGGCCTTCAAGCGGTGGGCTGGCGTCAAGGACACGGGCCGTCTCTTACCCGGTCATGGCGGTATGTGGGACCGGATCGATAGTTTGATCTTCGTGGCGCCCTTTTACTATCTTTACATAGCCGTTCGGTTCGTGGGGATGGCGTCGGACTGACTTTTCCCACCTCCCGGGAAAGACGATCTTGCAACAAGGTGCAAGATAGGGCCCTGACTGTGGAACTTTATAGATGGGGCTTCAGCGGGCTGCCGGATGCGGCGTCTTGGTTGAGAAATCATGCCTTCCTTGCTGTTTTTCCCTTCAACTTGGCTCTGTCCCTCAGGCGCAAGGGCACCTGGAGGCCGCCGGCGGCCCTCCTGGAGACCCAGGACCGGCACCAGGTACGGGTCCCCGGTCGACGGCCTGGGGGCGAGGCCAGGTGAGGAGGAACCCAGATTAGAAGATAAATTTGGACAAAACAGTAGCGCCCTGTGACCGAATATCCAAACATTCAATTTGAGGGGCATTGGCAGGACAATGGAGCTTTTTCCCCAGACAGATGGGTCGGAGCCAGGCCTGCAAATGACGGAGGGTGAAGTCCGTCGCATCGCTGTCTTGGGCGCCACGGGGTCGATCGGTCGGAGTGTGCAAGACTTGGTCCGGACGTTCTCGGACCGGTTCCAGGCCGTCGTCCTGGCGGCTCACCGGGATGTGAACGGCATCCTCTCATGGTTCGAGTTTGCTCGCCCTCGCTGGGTAGCCATGGTCGACCCGGCGGCGGCGCAAGCGCTCCGGACGTGGTTGCGCGGCCAGGGGGTAACAGACGTAGAGGTCTTGGAGGGGCCGGAAGGCCTGGAGGTCGTGGCCGCTTTGCCCGAAGCGGACACGGTCGTGTCGGCCATCGTCGGGGCGGCCGGATTGAAGCCGACTTACGCTGCCCTTCAGGCGGGCAAGCGAGTCTGCTTGGCTAACAAGGAGAGTCTGGTCATCGCCGGTCCCCTGATGCGGCGGGCCCTTCAAGAGGGCGGGGGCACTCTGATCCCTATCGACAGCGAGCATTCGGCCCTATTCCAAGCGATGGTCGGCGAGTCCCGCTCGCATATCGCCCGTCTGTGGCTGACGGCCTCGGGGGGACCCTTTCTATGGCGGCCCTCGGAGACCTTCGAGACCATCACGGTCGAAGAGGCGCTCCATCATCCCCGTTGGAAGATGGGCCCGAAGGTCACCATCGACTCAGCGACGCTGATGAACAAGGGCCTGGAGATTGTGGAAGCTCACTACCTCTTCGACTGGCCGGCGGATCGGATCGAGGTCATCATTCACCCCCAGAGCATCGTGCACTCCATGGTCGAGTTCGTCGACGGGACCTTCAAGGCGCAGATGTCGCTACCGGACATGCGTCTCCCCATCGGATATGCCCTGGCCCACCCTCACCGCCTGCCGATGGCGCTCCCGACGTGGCGACCTGTCGAGAGCGGCCGTCTGGAGTTTTATCCTCCGGAGGAACGACGATTTCCCTGCCTGCGTCTGGCCCGGGCAGCCTTATCGGCCGGGCCCTCCTATCCGGTCGTCCTCAATGCGGCTAACGAGGTCGCCGTACAGGCGTTTCTGAATCGTCAGATTCGGTTTCCCCAGATCGCCAAGCTCATCGAGGCCGTCTTGGAGGCGCATGCCGGCCGACCTGTGACGTCCCTGGAGGACGTATGGGAAATCGACCGGTGGGCTCGGAGGACGGCTGAGGCGTGGGTCGGTCGATACGGAGAGGAGGGACGGTAGATGGCGGAATGGTTGGACAGGCTCTGGGGCATCCTCGTGTACGTCGTCGGCTTTGTCATCATGTTTGGGATCCTCGTATTCTTTCACGAGCTGGGACACTTTCTGGTCGCCAAAGCCCTGCGCTTTCGGGTTGAAGTCTTTTCCCTGGGGTTCGGTCCCCGCGTGTGGGGGTGGCGCCGGCGGGGCACAGACTACCGTATCAGTGCCGTGCCCCTGGGCGGTTACGTACGGGTCGCCGGGATGGACCCTTCGGAGACCGGTGGCCAGAGCGACCCCCGTATCTTTTACAACCGCCCCCTCTGGCAACAGATGGCCGTCGTCGTGGCCGGGGGTCTCATCAATCTGGCCCTGGGACCCCTCTGCTTTATGACGGCGTACCGCATCGGATTCCAAGAGCCCGCCTTTCTGAACCGGCCGCCGGCCTTGGGTTGGGTGTATCCAGACTCGCCGGCCGCCCGAGCGGGCCTCCGCATCGGCGACCGGGTCCGGCGGGTCAACGACCGGCTGGTCACGACATGGCGGGAGGCGCACCGGGCCATTTTCATCGAGAACCTGCGGCCAGAAGTCGACCTGGAGGTCGACCGGGACGGCTCGGTCTTTCGAGTTCGGCTTCAGGGACTCCTGGATGCCCGGGGCGGCGCCTTTTTCTACGGGATTGCCCCGCTCCCGCCGGTCGTCGTCGACCGGGTCGAGGCGGGTTCCCCAGCGGCCCAGGCCGACCTGCGACCCGGGGACGTCATCTATCAGATCGACGACGACCCCGTGGAAAGCCTGAGCCAGGTCCAAGACCGTATCCAACGGTCCCAGGGCCGCTCGATGGTCTTCCATGTATACCGGCAGGGGACCTTTCGGTCTGTGACCCTTCAACCTGTGTGGGACGCTCAACTCCGGCGACTCCGGGTCGGGGTCGCCCTACGGCCGCCAGCGACTGAATACCAGCGGACCCGTCTCTCCTGGGGCGAAGCTTGGCGCCGGGGCTGGCACGACACATTCTGGACGATAGGCCTGATCTTTCGGGCTCTACGGAACCTCGTCACGGGGGAATTGTCGATCAAGACCCTTTCAGGCCCGATCCTCATCGCCCAGGCCGCTGGCCAGGCCCTCCTGATCGGATGGGCTCGATTTTTTCAACTGATGGGACTCTTTACTATCAACCTGGGGATCTTCAACCTGCTCCCAATTCCGGCCCTGGACGGGGGGCACGCGGCGATGATCCTCCTGTCGGCTCTGGTCCGGGCCCTGACAGGCCGGCCTCTGAGTCCTCGCGTTCGGGAATGGGTCGCTATCATCGGGATGGTCCTCCTCTTGGGTTTGACCTTGCTGGTCTTGACTCTGGACGTCCTCAAGCTCCGGGGGTGACCCGTGTACCCCGCCTTGGATTGGTTGATGGAGTTGAGACGGATTCAATCGGCCATCCATCGGATTTTTGAACAGATCCTGGGCCCCCAGGGACAAGTCTCTCTGTTCTATCCGGACGTCAACGTGCGGGTCGACCCGACGCACGTCGAGGTCGTCGCCGACCTCCCCGGTGTCCATCCCACGGAGCTTCAAGTCTACTGGGAAGGCCAGGCCCTCATCATCGAGGGTGTAAAGCGTCCGACTTACGGAGATGAGGAAGGTGTCCGGGTTCTCCGCTTAGAACGACCCTTCGGACCCTTCTATCGGACGATTCCGATTCCCTGGGCCATCAACCCCTATGAGGCTTCGGCCGCCTTGCAGAACGGATGGCTCGTCGTCCGCCTCCCCCGGATCGTGGACCGCCGAGTCCACCGCATCGATATCCCTGTCTAAGAGTATGTGCCGGGCCGCCGGAGGCATGGGGCCGTAAAGCCGTGGGGAGCCGGCAGATCGGTGGACGAAATAGGTTCAGAACACCGGAAAATCTCACTGGACAAGGCCGTAGACGGCAATCAGGAGTGCCTCCGCCCGAATCCGCAATTCGCAATCTGCAATCCATCCCTCTGACCCCACCTCGCCTGCCCTGGCACCGAGTCCCAGCTATCTGGACCGCCGGGGCTCTGACAATTGGCTGTTGGCTGGCAGGCATCGGGGCGCCCCCGGTGATCAGCGTCGGTCTGAGCCTCCTCATGGGCGGCTTGGCCCTCCGACCCCTTTGGGGCCTAACCCGTTCGGACCGGTGGGGCCTCTGGTTAGGTGCCGTCGCCCTGCTGGGCGGCTTCGTTCGCGTGCCTATGGCCGTCCGTCATTACACCGACAACTGCATCCTTCGTCATTTTTATTCCGACCTGGAGCGTCCGGATCCGGACCCCATTCGTGTTTACGGCAAGGTCTTGGGTTTCCCTCGGCGGTTTCCCGAAGGGTGGCAGATGACCCTCAGGGTCCAGCGGGTCGAATACCGGCAAGAGGCCTTCGCCTGCCCAGGCCACATCACCCTGTGGATCCCCACCGGACCGGAGACGTCCCCTGGGTCGGAAAAACCTCCGTCCCCGTGGTTTCACGGTACTCGCGTGGAAGCCCTGGGCTACTGGTCGCCTCTCCTAACGTATCGGAACGCCGGGACCTACCGGCCGATGGCCGTGATGGCCCGGGGCCTCCACGGTCGCCTCCGGCTGAAACAGCCGACGCTCATCTGGGTCGAGCGACCTGGACCGGCCGTCTTCCGATGGCTTCACGCCCGTCGGGAACGACTCCAGACAGCCCTAGCCCAAGTCGAGGCCCGACCCGCCAGTCGAGCCCGTCCCCTGCTCCAAAGCCTCTGGCTGGGTGACCGGGGTGAGATGGACCCGACGCTGGACCGGGCCCTGCGCCGGACCGGCCTATATCATATCCTTTCGATTTCAGGCCTCCACGTCGGTCTTCTGGCTGGGACCTTGGCCTTTTTCTTCCTGAGGGTCCTTGCCCTCCCCCGACGATGGGCCTACGGCCTGATGACCGTCGTGCTCGTCGGATACGGAATCCTGGTCGGCCTCGACGCACCGGTCTTGCGGTCCGTGGCCTTGGTCGGCCTGTACCTGGTCGGCCGAAGTTGGTTCCTACCCGTTCATCCGATGAACCTGCTGGCGGGCTTGTGGTGCGTCCTGCTCTTGTGGCGACCTCTGTGGCTCTGGGACTGGGGATTCCAGATGACGTTCGGGATCACAGGCGGCCTGCTAATGAGCATCGGTTCCCTGCTGGCTGGGGTGACAGGCCGCGGGCGGGTTTTTGTCGGAACTCTCCTGACAGCCTGGGTCGCACCTCTGTGGAGCGCCCCATGGACAGTCGGCGTCTTTGGCTGGTGGACCTGGACGGCCGTGCTTTGGAACCTTATCGCCGGGCCGGTCGTCGGGGCTTTGGTCGCCTTGGGGCTGGGGATGAGCCTCGGAGTGGGCCTGCCGGGAAGTCAGGCAGTCTTAACGGGCTTGATTCGAGTCCTCGAGCCTATGCTGGACGCCTTTGTCCGAACAGCATTCCATCCGTGGAATGGACACGCAGTCCTACCGAGCGCCACAGGCTTCGTCGGCATCAGCCTCCTTGTGCTGACCGTAGCGTCCATGAGCCGAGTGCTCGGGCTATCCGGATGGAGGTCAGCCCTCCGGTGGACCTTATGGATCATCAGTTTACCGCTAGCCTATGGCATCGGACGTCTGCCCGAGGTCTTTAAACCCCCCGTGCAGGCCGGGACGGTCGAGGTCGTCCTCCTGGACGTCGGCCAAGGCGAGGCCATCCTGGTTCGAGACGCCGAGCGCGTCGTCCTCTTGGACGGCGGGGGGCGACCCGGGAGCCGGTGGGACATCGGGACCTACGTGGTCGTCCCGGCCTTACAGGCCCTGGGCGTGCGCCATGTAGACGCCCTCGTCCTGAGCCATCCCCATCCGGACCACTACGTCGGCCTTCGGGCCGTCTTAGAGCACTTTGGTCCGACTCGGTTTTACTACCCCGTCGGGACGGAAGTCCCGGTCTGGATCCGTTCCAGTCCGGTCTGGCCCCGCGTGGAGGCCATCCCGCTGGCCGAGAGTATGGACTTTTCCATCGGTCCCCTGACGTGGCGGGTTCTCCATCCACCGCCGGATTATCAGCCCCCTAGCGTCAACGAGGCCTCCCTCGTACTCACTGTCACGTATGGCGGCGTACGCATCCTCCTGACGGGCGACATCGAGAAGGCTGCCGAAGGTCGCCTCGTGCGGGATTACGGTCCCGACCTGCAAGCTACCGTCTTGAAGGTCGCCCATCATGGGAGCCAGACGTCCACGACGCCCGCCTTTCTCGAGGCTGTACGACCCCGATGGGCCCTCTGCTCGGCCGGTGCCCGAAATCGTTTCGGTTTTCCGCATCCGGAGGTCGTCCGCCGTCTTCAAGACGCGGACGTGCGTGTGTTATGCACCAGCGAGACGGGTCAGGTTCGCCTGCTGGTGTTGCCCAGCGGGCAGGTCACAGCGGAGACTTTTCGGGAGCGACCGTCTCGAGACGGGTCGTGGGGCTACACTGAATCTGAAAACAGGCCGGAAATACCGTAAGGCCCTCCGGGAGCGGCGTCCCCGTCAGTTCGGCCGTGGCGCAGTGCCGGCCCAAGGGAATCGGATATGCTCGTCCGACCCACCGAGCCTGACGAGTCTGCAGGTTCCAAGCTTCCTGGAGGGGGAGGGCTTCGTCTTCGCTACGAACACTCAGATGCCATGCCGGTACACCCGATTCGGGAAGCCGCAGCTGGACGGCCGGTCGGACCTGAAGTCGCTCCGGATCAACGACCAGCTCAAAAGTCTCGATACCCGTCCCAGCCGAAGGAGGGGGGACCTGAAGAGTCCGAATGCGTACGGAAGGCTCGCACCGAATCCGGAAGCACTGCTCGAAGCGTTCTTGCCATGCCTCTCGGTCGATGCCTGGGGTCAGGCCCTCCAGCGTAGCTTGGACACAGTGAGTCCCCAGAAAAACGGGATAGGAGCGACTCGCTGGCTCGACCATATCTGAAGGGTCCGGGGGAAGCTGTAAGGCCTCCTGGACCTTCAAGGCCCCTGAAGGACTCCTCAACTGGACAATCAAGCCCGACCGGTCCAAATCCGCGGGAAGGCGAAGGCGGACACGAAACTGAAGCCGTTGGGCCGATTCGTCCAAAGCCACCTCGATGGCCCGGAGACCCCATTTTTCAGGTGCTGGTCGGCCTTTCGGGCCGGTCGGCGGGGGCAGCTCTTCGGGCGGGATGGCCTGCGTTCGGGATTTGTAGGTATAGTCTAAAAAGACGGTAATACGGCCCCGATAGTAGATCCCGGGACTGGCACTGCGCAGGTAGATCCGCCAGAGGCCCTTCCAGGGGTACGCCTCGTCGGTCGTGAGTTGCCAACGGATCCATCCCCGACTTACGTCCCCCCGCAGGGGACGGTTTCGACCGGGGCTATACAAGATGGCTTCCAGGTCGGCCACCGGAAACCATTCGATATACACCTCGATCCGGGCGGGCCGGTCGACGGCAAAGGGCTGGAGAAAGAAACTGGCGAGGCCTTCTTCGATCTGGAAGTACCATTCATAACGGGGGGCGGACTTCAGGGGGGATGCAATCCCGATCCATAGCATCCATCCGGCGGCGAGAAGCAAAGCGCGGCGCATGCATCGACCGCCTTGGTGGCCCTACCGGGATTTGAACCCGGGTTTGAGGACTGAGAATCCCCCGTCCTTGACCTGGCTAGACGATAGGGCCACGACGCTTATTAAGTTAACCGTCTCCCGGACGTGGATCAAGGGAGGCCGTCGTCGGGTAGACCTTCGTGTGGGGATGGGCCGAAGTGACGGCCTGAGCCCAAGGGACGTCGGCCCGCCTGGAGCTGGAGGGCCGCCTCTGGGCCCCTGCCCTGACGGCCCACGCCCGGGCCGTCGTCGCCGACGAAATGGCGACCGACGTGGACCTCAAACGGGACCTGGGCGTCGACGACCGACGGCTCCCGGAAGCCCGCCTGACCTGGCGCCTCGGCCGGCCCTACCGATTCCGCTTCGCCTATACGACGGATCCGCTATCCGGGCGACCGGGTCATCTCAGCCATGATCCGCTTTTGCGGCCACACCTACGAGGTCGGCACGCGGGTCACCTCTAAATTCAGCTTCAATACGTGCGTCTTGGGTGGGCCTGGCAGTTTCTGGACTTGGGCGACGGGGTCGTCCGATTGGGACCCCTGGTGGATGTGAAGGGCCTCTAGGCAAGGGGATCGTTGCCAGCGCCGGACCTTGTCACCCTCGTATCGGCCGACCGGACGTGGCGGGGGGTCGCACCGACACCGGGGGTAGCCCTCGACATACGGCCCTCCGGCTGGGTCAGCATGTGTGCGGAAATTTCGGGTCTTGCCGTGGGTTCCCACGGGGCTTTCTGGGACTGGGAGGTCAGCGTGCAGGTCACACCGGTCCGGTATCTCCGTCTCTCGGGAGGCTACCGCTACTCGCCCGGGCGGGTCGAATCGGGCTCTGACCTCGTGCGGGTCCACCTGGCGGGTCCTTTCCCGGCAGTCGCCCTGGGGTTTTGAGGTGCTGAGACACGAAAGGCCCCTAGACCTAAAGGCGTCCCTTGGAGCCGGGTCGACCCGTCCCAGGCCCAGACTCATGAACGAGCGACGGGCTGACGGCTATCGGATCTTGAAGATGCGGACGACCTTCTGGAGGGCCTCGACGAGGGCGTCGACATCCGCCTCGTCGTTGTATATGTACAAGCTGGCCCGGACCGTATTGTCCATCCCGAGACGCTTCATCAGGGGCTGGGCGCAGTGGTGACCTGACCGAACAGCGACGCCGTGTTCGTCCAGGATGTGGGCCACGTCGTGGGGGTGGGCCTTCTCGAAGGTAAAGGAGACGACGCCCAGCCGGGGACCTTCCTCCGGACCATAGAGCCGGATACCTGGAATGGACTGGAGGCGCTCCAGAGCATAGGCCAAGAGATGCCGCTCGTGCTCATAGACCCGGTCCATCCCCAAATGCATCAAGTAGTCGACGGCGGCCCCCAAGCCGATCCCGCCGGCGATGTGGGGCGTACCGGCCTCATACTTCCACGGGAGTTCGTTCCACTCGGCGCCCTCCGTCGTGACCTTCGAGATCATGTCGCCCCCGTACAGGAAGGGCTCCATCGTCTGAAGTATTTCTTCTCGAGCATATAGAAAGCCGCTTCCTGTCGGGCCCAACATCTTGTGACCCGAGGCAGCTAGAAAGTCACATCCCAGGGTCTGTACGTCGATAGGCAGGTGGGGCGCTCCCTGGGCCGCATCGACCAGCGTCACGATGCCCCGCTCGCGCGCCGCCCGGACCATCTCCTGGACGGGGTTGACCGTCCCTAAGACGTTAGAGGCCATCGTGAAGGCGGCCAAGCGCACGCGTGGCCGCTCGAGAAGGTCGTAGTACTGGTCAAGCCGGAGCTGGCCTGAGTCGTCGACGTCCACGAAGTGAAGGCGAATGCCCCGCAGTTTCCGCAAAAAGTGCCAAGGCACGATGTTCGAGTGGTGTTCCATGATCGTCAGGACAACCTCATCGCCCTCCCGCAGGTTCCACAGACCCCAGGCGTGGGCGACCAGGTTCATTGCCTCCGTGGCATTCCGGACAAAGATGATCTCTCGCCACGAGCGGGCCCCGACGAAGCGGGCGACCTTCTTGTGGGCTTCTTCGTAAGCGACCGTCGCCTCGTGGCTCAGGGTGTGGACAGCCCGATGGATGTTGGCGTTGGAACACTCATAAAACTGACGGACGGCGTCGATGACTGCTTGGGGCCGCTGACTGGTCGCCGCATTGTCCAGGTATACCAGACGGCGGCCGTGGACTTCCCGCCGAAAGATGGGGAAGTCGGTCCGAAGGGCTTTAGCGTCCAATCCCCCCACCGGTCGGGTCTCCTGCATCAGTGCCACCTCATAGCTAGGGCAGTAAGGCAGTGAGACAATAAGGCAGTATTCAACTACCCTGGTTCAAGGTCGATCCAGACCTCCCGGCCCTCCAAGCGGACGGGATAGGCCGGGACGGGGACGAAGGCCGGGAGGGCCAAGACCTTACCCGTCCGGATGTCAAAACGAGCACCGTGATAGGCGCACTCGATCGCGAAGTCCTCGATCCTACCGTCGTGGAGAGGATACTCCATATGGGTACAGACGTCCTGGAGGGCGTAAACCTCATTCCCCTTTCGAATGAGTATGACGGGCTCCCCGTCCACGTCGAAAGGATACGGCACGTCGTCTGCTTGAAGCGCGTCCAACGTCGTGACCTTCACCCACCGACTCATGAGGACCTCCCTCCCTGGATATAGGGTCTTCAGGGGTCGGAAAAAGCCTTTATATTCCCAACCCCCGACTCTTCGACACCCCTATTCTTCGTCCGGCCAGCGATGGATGCCGTACAGGCCAGCCTTCAAGACCTTCAGACCCAGAAGGGCACACTTCAGCCGCATGGCGCTGATCGGAATCCCCAGAGCCTGGAGGACGTCGTCCTTCGTCATCTGCTGGACCTCCTCCAGCGCCTTACCCTTAACCAGCTCGGTCAAGATCGAGGCCGCCGCTTGGCTAATGACGCAACCTTTCCCATAAAACCGGATGTCGGCGATACGACCTTCCCGGGTCCGGAGGTCGATACGGATCACATCCCCACACGCAGGATTCCCTTCCTCGTAAGAGATGTCCGCATCCTCCAGGGTCCCGTAGTTGCGCGGATTCTCATAATGGTCTAAAAGATATTCATAGGCTTCACTTTCGTATAGGCTCATGACGGTTACCCGCCGTTAAAAAGCTCCGCCTAGACCGCCTATTGTAGCACACTTCGTGGGCCGGGGTAGTGCTGGAATGTTCTCGCACTGCGACAGAAGGATCGCTCTAAGGGTTGAACCCATTGCTCTATCTGCCATCGACTGACCCGTCCCTGGGCCCGCTGCCTAATTCTTCCGCCCACTTCCGCTCGATCCCCTGCTGGATGCGCACCCGAACATCTTCCAGGGCGATGGCCTCGATAGCCGGCGCCAGGAATCCCTCGACGATCAGCTTCCGGGCCGTCGTCTCGTCCAGGCCCCGGGATTGCAAGTAGAACAACTGTTCCTCGTCGATTTCGCCGACCGAGGCGCTGTGGCCGCACCGGACCTGGTTGGCCTCGATCTCCAGGGCCGGGATCGAGTCCGAATGGGCGCCCGGGTTCAACAGCATGATGTGGTCCTGCAGGTAGGCATCGGCATTCTGAGCGACCGGCTCGAGGCGGATCAGACCGTAGAAGACGTTCCGGGCCCGGTCCTTCATGACGCCCCGCATCAGGACTTGGCTCTTCGTGTAAGGCCCCGTATGGTGGGTAAAAATCTGGGAGTCGAAATGCTGGCGCTGGTGGCCAAATACGACGTGGACATCGCTGAGCTCTGCCCCGGGCTCGGCCACCCGCATGTGATGGCGGCCCTGCGTGATACGACCGCCAAACCAGCCCGTCGCCCAGTTCAGACGGGCGTCCCGCTCGATCCGCGCGTGGTGGAAGACGAAGTCGAAGCTCTCCTCCGCGTCGCTCCAGACGCACTGGATGCTTAGGTCGGACCGGACTTCCGAGAAGACCTGTAGACCCGTGATGAGCATACCCGGATATGCGGGGTCGTCACTCTCCGTCTCCACGAGGAGGGTCCCCCGACTATCGGGGCGCGCCCACACGACGATCGGAAAGATCAACGCCTTTTGCGGCAGGGTCCGCTGAATCCGGATGCCTAGGGCCGGGGGTGTCTCAGAAGCATCGTCAGCGGGGTAGAACTCGACCCAGAGGCCGTCCGGCCAGAGGCCGTTCAGGTAGGCGGCCGGCCGGCTGGTGGCCGGGTCGATGAGGAATTGACTGTTTTCCCAAAAGCGCCGCAGACGCTCATCTCCGGCGGCGGCCATTTCCCGGAAGCGGTAGACCCGAAGGGCACGGGCCCATCGGTCTGGGATGGGATCGACCCAGAGGCCTTCATCCCAGACGGCGACCCACACGTAGGAAGAGTCCAGGCTCCAATCGGGTCGAGGTCGGACCTGCCACGCCGTCGGGACCCCGTAAATCTCGGGCTGAAAGCCCCGTAGACGGGTGTAGCGAGACTCCGGCCAGCCGGGTTGGTCCTCGGCCGCCTGCCAGCAGTGCCGGCGCCATTCCTGAAGCCAGGACGGTTCTGATTGGAACCGGCACCAACGCTCGAAGTCTTCCCGAGACCGTAAGACGCTGAACGCCGAAACGACCGCCGTCATTGCTCCATGCCTTGTCTCTATAGAGATGAGATGCAAGATCAACAAGGGCCAGTCTGCCAGGTTCCAAGACCTGGATCTCCAGAAAGATCCAGCCTACGATAGATCCGGCGCCGCCCAGGCAATCCGGATTGCAGACGAGGCACTCCCGCCGCGCCGGCTAACCCGGGATTCACAGGCTTGCGGCCCCGAGGCCCCTGGGGAGATCTGGACACGGGCCCTGCGGGACCTTACCTTATCCTGCATATTACATCAACAAAGAAAATAAGGAGGGGCCACTCCCTCATCGGGAGTAGCCCCGTCGGTTGTTAACCGACCGCCCCCTCCATTTCGAGCTGAATTAGCCGATTCAACTCGATGGCATATTCCATCGGTAAGACTTTCGCAAAGGGCTCGATGAAGCCCAAGACGATCAAGGCCAGGGCCTCAGCCTCCGTCAGGCCCCGCGACATGAGGTAGAAAATCTGGTCGTCGCTGATCTTGCCGACGGTCGCTTCGTGGGCGATCGTCACCCGCTCCTCCTCGATTTCCATGTAAGGGTACGTGTCCGAGCGAGACCTTTCGTCCAAGATCAGGGCGTCACATCGGACATTGACCTTCACGCCGACAGACCCCTTCGGGACCTTCACGAGACCTCGGTAGGTCGTCCGACCGCCGTCCTTGCTGATCGACTTGGACGTGATCGTCGAGGTCGTGTAGGGGGCCCCGTGGATGACCTTCCCGCCCGAGTCCTGGTGCTGGCCGGCCCCGGCGTAGGCGACCGACAGGATCTCGGCCTTGGCCCCCTTGCCCAGCAGGTACACACACGGGTACTTCATCGTGACCTTAGACCCCATATTGCCGTCGATCCACTCGACGGTGGCGTCCTCGTAAGCGACGGCCCGCTTCGTGACGAGGTTGTAGACGTTCTTGGACCAGTTCTGGATCGTCGTGTACCGGACGTGGGCCCCCCGCTGAGCGATGATCTCGACGACGGCCGAGTGGAGCGAGTCCTTGGAATAAATCGGGGCAGTACAACCTTCGATATAATGAACATAAGAATTTTCCTCAGCTATAATCAAAGTCCGCTCGAACTGACCGACGTTTTCGGCGTTGATCCGGAAGTACGCCTGCAAGGGGATGTCGACCCGCACGCCCGCCGGGACGTAGACAAAACTG
>JANXAA010000260.1 GCA_025061865.1 Acidobacteriota bacterium
GGTCTTGTTGCCGCAGGCCCTGCACGCTGGCCTCGACCATCTCCCGGACCAGACGGGCCATGTAGAGAAGCCGCTCCTGAAGCTCCCGAAGACGTCCTTGAAAAGCGGCCATGCTCATCTACTTTCCTCCTGTACATGGGACGACGTAACGGTGTAGTGACGTGACTCAGCCCATCCCGGGCCTGGGCGACGGCCTCTTTTAGGACCCGTCACGCCGTCACGGACCCATCAGCCAAACCGGCCCGTGATGTAGGCCTCCGTCATCGAACAGCGAGGTCGGGTAAATAAGTCCTCCGTCTTTTGAAATTCGATGAGACGGCCGAGATAGAAAAAGGCGGCATAGTCCGAGATCCGGGCGGCTTGCTGGATGTTGTGGGTGACGATGACGATGGTATACCGGTCCTTCAGCTCAATCAGGAGGTCTTCAATCCGGGCCGTGGCGATAGGGTCCAGGGAAGACGTGGGTTCGTCCAGCAGAAGGACCTCCGGTTCGACAGCCAGGACGCGAGCGATGCAGAGCCGCTGTTGTTGACCCCCGGAGAGAGACGTGGCGGGCATATGAAGCTTGTCCTTGACTTCATCCCATAGGGCCGCCCGACGGAGAGCCCGTTCGACGCTCTCGGCCAGGTCGTGGCGACGACCGTTGATCCGCAGACCCCAAGCGATGTTCTCCCAGATGGACTTGGGGAAGGGATTGGGCTTCTGAAAGACCATTCCGACACGTCGTCGGACCTCGGTCGGGTCCATTTCGTAGATGCGGGCACCTTCCAAGCGTATGTCACCCGTCATGCGAAATTCCGGGATGAGGTCGTTCATCCGGTTCAGACACCGGATGAACGTGCTTTTGCCACAACCCGACGGGCCGATGACGGCCGTGATACGGTGCCGGGGGATGCTGAAGGAGACGTCGGCCAGAGCTTGAAAGGACCGGTACCATACCGACAACGCCTGGACCTCGACGGCTACGGGCTCAGACGGTTCTACTACGTAAGGCTCACCGACCGGAGTCCCTTGCGTCGCCAAATTCATAGCTCCAGTCTCCGTTGGGATCGGTATCGTAGATAGATAGCTGTCGCATTCATCAGGAACAGGACGGCCAGGAGGACGAGGATGCCCGCCGCTGCGTTTACGTGGAACCCCTTCTGGGGTCGGGAAATCCAGTTGAAGATTTGAATCGGCAGGACTGTAAAGGGCGTCCGCAGACCCTCCAGAGAAAGGGGCGGTAGAAAGGCGATGTAAGTCAGGGCCCCGATCGTGATCAGTGGGGCCGTCTCCCCAATAGCCCGGGAGAGGGCCAAGATCGTCCCCGTCAAAATCCCTGGGAAAGCCAGAGGCAGGACGTGGTCCCGGACGACCTGCCACCGGGTCCCGCCTAGGGCATACGCCGCTTCTCGAACAGAGTTCGGCACCGAGTGAATCGCCTCCCGGGACGCTAGGACGATCACAGGTAAGACCAGCAGGCTCATCGTCAGGGCCCCGGACAGGACACTCCGGCCGTTCGTGACGGCGAAGAGAGCCCGCACGAAGATCTCCAGGCCCAAGAGGCCGTAGATGATAGAGGGCACGGCGGCTAGGTTAGCGACGTTGATCTCAACCCAGCGACTCCACTTGGTACGGCCCGCGTATTCCTCCAGGTAGATAGCTGCGCCCACGCCCAAGGGGAAAGCGATCAAGGCCGTCAGGCTTAGAAGCCACAGGGAACCGACGAGGGCCGATAGGATACCGGCCTGCTCGGGCCGCCGAGACGGATAGGAAGTCAGAAAATCCCAACTCAGCCGAGGTAAACCGTCTAGACTGACATCAACGAGCAAAACAGTCAGGACTAAGAGGCCGAACAGGGTCGCCCCCAGCCCGACCCAGTGGAGCATTCCATCCAGGAAGCGTTCCCGCTTAGGCCGCCGCATCGCGACTTCCTCTCTTCGGGACGACGTGATGGGAAGTGGCTCATTGGGTCCGATAAGCCCCGGAGCTACACCAGGCCGGAGGCCTGCGTCTGCGCCCCAGACTTGTCATCGGTAAGTCTCCCGAAATCGTCGAGCATAGGCGTAGCTAAAGACGTTGAAGACCAACGTCGCCAGGAAGAGGGCAAAGCCGACGGCGAAGATGGTCCGAAATTCGATAGACCCGGTCGGCGTATCGCCCAGACTAACCTGTACGATGTAAGCCGTCATCGTCTCGATAGGGACGAGGGGATTCAACGTCAGACGGGGATTCATCCCGGCGGCGATAGCGACAATCATCGTCTCCCCGATAGCCCGGGAGATGCCCAGCAGGAGGGCACTCAAGATGCCCGACCGGGCCGCCGGCACGACGACCCCCAAGACGACCTGCCGGCGGCTGGCTCCGAGCGCATAGGCCGCTTCCCGGAGGGACCTAGGGACGACGTAGAGGGCATCGTCGCTCAGCGAGGCAATCGTCGGGATGATCATGACCCCCATGACGAGGCCGGCCGATAAGGCATTCAGACCGGCGATGGAGGGTATGAACTGCCGCAAGAGGGGCGTGACAAACAGTAAAGCGAAGTATCCATACACGACCGTGGGAATCCCGGCCAAGACCTCCAGAGCCGGCTTTAAAGCCCGCCGGAGCCCTTCAGGACAGTACTCGCTCAAGTAAATAGCCGCCAGGATGCCCACCGGTAGGGCAACGCTCAGGGCGATCCCCGTCGTCAAGAGGGTTCCCGTAGCCAGGGGGAGGATCCCAAAGTGCTTTTCTACAAACAACGGTGTCCACTGCGTGTCCGTCAGGAACTCCCAAATCGAGACGACCCGAAAGAAAGCGGCCGTCTCGAAGATCAGGACGGCCACGATCCCCGCCGTCGTCAAGACCGCCACGGAAGCACAAACGGCCAGACATCCCTCCAGCAGCTTCTCGCCCCACCGTCGGCGTCGTACGGCCACCCGGCGGGGTACGTCCTCGACCCGTACGTGCATCGCCTGCCTCATCGTTAGGGTCCTGAGCTTATGAGCTTAGCTGTAAAGGCCCCCGGACCCATCGGAGTCTGGAACAAGGCACTTACAGGGGTCATCCCGCACCTCATTGCAGAAAAGGGTGCGCCCGGACCCAGGGGCGGCCCCAGGCGCACCGTACACATGGAGGGTCGTTCGTGGTGGCTTCTCCGACACGCAAGGGGCGGGGAGAAGGCTTGGCCGGGCAAGACTAAGGACTTTTCTCCGCTTGCTCCCGAAGCAGAAGGTCCCGTAACGACACGCCGACCTGAGAACCATGACCCCCGAAGACCGACCCGTACAGGCGTCGCTCGAATCGGCGCAGAGCCAGGCGATAGAGCTCATCCGTCAGCGGGATGTAGCCGACCTCTCGGACCAGCGTCCGGGCATTGGCTGGATTCAGATAAAACTCGATAAAGGCCCGGACCTCCGGTCGTTCGATGGCCTTCTTGCTTACGTAGATGAAAAGAGGCCGGGAGAGAGGTTGGTAGGTCCCGTTCATCACGGTCTCCAGAGTCGGCTGGATACAACCCTTGCCATTAGCCGGGTTCTCATCGTCGATGGCGACCAACTTGAGCTTGTCCTTGTTCTGCTCGTAATAAGCAACCCCGAAGAAACCTAGAGCTAGACGGTCCGACGCCACGCCCTGTACGAGCACATTGTCGTCCTCGCTGGCCATGTAATCGCCCCGACTACTACGCTCCTTGCCCACGATGGCTTCGGTGAAGTAGTCATAGGTCCCCGAGTCGGTGCCGGCCCCGTACAGATGGAGCTCTTCGTTCGGCCACTCGGGCCGTACGTGATTCCACCGGGAGACCCGACCCTGGGCTTC
>JANXAA010000261.1 GCA_025061865.1 Acidobacteriota bacterium
AGGCCTGTCATCGCAGAAGGCAAGAGGCTCTGTTCCTGTCCGGGAGCGTCATCGCAGGGGCCAGTCTTTTGCACTCCGATGACTCCCTCCTCAATGGCCGTCCGTCGCGCGGGACGCCGATCCCCAGATGTTCGGTCATAAGGCGGCCTTACTGCAATTGCCGGCCCCCCGAGTCGTTAGACGCCGGTCGGGTTTTCAGGAGGGTGCATGGGGTCGGTGAAGGCCCCGAGGTTCGTCCTACAAGGCAGTAAGGCGTAGGTCAGCCCGGGGCCTACCCCACTGAGAGAGGTCATCGCTATGCGCATCGACCGCCGTGCACCGAATCGCTTTTCGCCGACACCAGACGCAGGCTCCTATCGGACCCGTCCCGGCGATACCCTGCGGCGCATCGCCGAACAGCTGGGTATTCGGCTGGCCGACCTGGCCGCCGCGAACTCCCACATCCCGTCGGTGGATGCACCCCTCCCACCCGGCCAAACCCTTCAAATTCCGACGCGGCGAGACCCTTCCGCCCCGTCTCAACGCTCTTCCCCGATGTCCTTCCGAGTCGAATATGAAAAGGCCCACCCGAACGCCTTTCAGCGTCTCAACGGTCCGCCTCTCTTCGGGTCCCCATCCGACGCCAAAGCGGCCGGTGGCGGACTCAGCGGCGGAGAGGGCGGGGACTTGGGGTTCCCCTCGAGAATTGGACCCATGGGTGGAGGGGGCGGCGGGGACTTAGAGTCGACTTCCAGAATCGGACCGACGGGTAGAAGCAGAATCGAGGCGTCCCCTTCGGTCCGATCTTCTGCAGTCGACGCCCCCTGGCTGGCCTTGGAGAAAGCGCTGTCCCAGGGAGGCAGTGCCTTAAAACTGGCCAAGGCTGTAAGGGACTTCTATGCGACCCTCCAGGCGGATAAGGGTCTCAACCCAGCCCTGAAGGTCCGAGTCGGCCAACTACTGTACCAGCTGGCCTTGCAAGACCAGTCGAGAGCTCATCAAAACGCCGAGGCCTTAGGGGCCCTCACCAAATTCGTCCAGGGCCTTGATAGCAACTACCGGCGCTACCGTAAAGAATTTGGCTTCGACTCTGACTTGGCGATGGGCCTAGCCGTTATCCTGACGTTCTTCCAACAGCAAGGAAACTCGATCCTCATAAAGATCTTAAAGAAGGCTTGTCCTCAGTATTTCCCGAAACCCGGTTTGAAACTTCAGCTCTTAGACGTCGTCCATGCCGCCCTCGGATTTGCGGAAAAGGCCCTCGGCATTGAGGTACCCCAAAGTGTTAAGGACGCCCTTAAAGTCTTGAAGTACTTGCCGACTTCAGCCGTCGCTTCCCTGGTCAGCGACAGTCTGAAGCTCCTAAGCGATGTGCTGGTCGCCCTGTGTCGGTCTGCCACAGGGGACTCTAAGGCGTGGAACCAGCTCGCCAAGGCCATGTTGAATCAGGAGTATGGACCGGTCTACCAGGGCTATGCTTTCCTGGTCGACCTCGTGATTACCGGCGGGCGAAATATCACCGAGGTCCCGAGAGACAAACTCCTCTTCTCAGATTTCTTCAAGCTCTTCGACACCGACCCCGTTTTGCGAGCCACCCCGCGATTGGACCAATTCCTGCGGACACTCTGGGCGCCGGTCTTTCTGTATGGCTTATACCAGACGGGTCGACTGAACCCGGCGGACGTCGCCAGTGAATTGTTCATAGACATCGAGCGAAATGGCACTCGGTTCAACTTTGTCGGACGGCTGACGGCAGCCCTGGAAGACGTGATATCGGGCGTCCAGACGGGCCGGCGCGGTTACGAGGAGTGGGCCATGTTCCGGGAAGTCGTCGGAGCCGTCGTGGCCGAAGTCCTCCGACGGGTCAACATGCTAGGACCCGCCTGGACGGCCCGGTTTCGCCAAGGGGTCGACCTGGACGGCCTGCGGCGGCTGTATCAGCGACTGAATGACCCAGCCGTCGACCGGGACCTCCAGATGCAGGCCGAATTCCACGGGACAGTGCTGAGTTTTTGACAGGATCCAGGAGTAAGATGGAGGTACCAGGTCCCGATGCGTGAGGTCCCCGACCTATCTCGGCAGACCAAGGGCCCTATCCTGAGCCGGGGAATCCGAAGGTGTCTGATGCAAGTCGGAGTCCCAGGGTCCCTGGCGGTTGAGGTTCTGGGGTCGTCCGGACCCGACACTCGGGAACTGGGCCCCATCGCGCATCGTGTTACAGCACGACCTCGGCGTCGTCCCCGATGAACAGGCGCAGGGCTGACCGGTCGGGGAATGCCCGTCGGAGGACGGCATTCCGACCGATGAGACTGTCTTCTAAGCGGACGACGCCCTCGATGCGGACGCCGTCGAGGAGGACACAGTGTTCCAAGGTGGCCCGCCGGAGGAGGCAGTTCCGGCCGATGCTCGTGTACGGCCCGATGAACGATTCGTCGACCAGCGTCCCGGCCCCGATGACGGCAGGGCCCCGGACCTCACTGCGAATGATACGGGCATCCTTCTCGACCGTCACGCGGCCGATAATTCGGCTGTCAGCGTCGACGTGACCCTCGATGGCACGCTGGGCCTGCTCGTCAAGGACGACCCGGTTCGCCTCCAGGAGGTCATCCTTTTTACCCGTGTCGAGCCACCAGCTTTGCAAGATGCGGCTCTGGACCCGGTAACCCCGGTCGAGCAGGTACTGAATTGCGTCCGTGATCTCCAGTTCGCCCCGCCAGGAAGGCTGGATGGCCTCGACGGCTTCGTGGATGCACGGGGCTAAGACGTACACACCGACGAGGGCGAGCCGACTCGGGGGCGTCTGGGGTTTCTCGACGAGGCGCCGGACCCGGCCGTCGCCGTCGACCTCGGCCACGCCGAACATCCGGGGGTCGGAAACTTCCTTGAGCAGGATGACGGCATCCGCCTGCTCGCGACGGAAGGTCTCGACGAGGTCTCGGATGCCCTGGCCGATGAGGTTGTCGCCCAGATACATAACGAAGGCGTCGTCGCCCAAGAAGGGTCGGGCGACCCGGACGGCGTGGGCCAAGCCCAGGGGTTGCTCCTGCAGGATCAATGTGAAGGGTCGACCCGGAAAATATTCGGCCAGGGCAGCTTGGACCTGATCCCCTGTCTCGGGTGAAAGGATGACCCCGATGTCCTCGATAGACGCGTCCAGGATATGGCGGATGACGTAGAAGAGGATGGGCCGATTCGCTACAGGGGCCAACTGCTTGGCCATCGTATATGTCAAAGGCCGTAAGCGGGTCCCCCTTCCACCGGCCAGGACTAATGCCTTCACGCTATGCCCTCCCCTCCACCCCGATGGAGAGACGATTTGGATAATCCAGGCTACGACCTTCGAAGGGGGGCCTTCGAGACTCTCTCAGCCCCACCCGCTAGAGTGGCGTCTATAGGATGCGGAATACGGGGAAGACTCGGCTCCCCTTACAGACCCCATCGACATCTTGTAGGTCGCAACGGGGATTATCTGAACCCCAGGTGCAACCTGTAAGACATCGATAGAGTCTATAGGTCAGCATGGATGGGTCCATCGTCCCGCATCCCATCGACCCCGCTCGAGCGAGCAAGGGCTTGGACTTTCAGAGACCCCACTTTAGCAAGTGGGGCTTAGAGTCTCGGGACCCCGCTTCTCCAACGGGCAGGATTTTCGAGAGTCTCTCGACGATCGTCACGGATGTTATGCTATCATAAAAGGTCTATGAGGGTCTGGCAATGCGCCAGGCCGGCAGACGGTCAGCCCCTTGTTCTACCTGCCCATCTGCCCCAGATATATGGACCGGGACCCAGCACCCGGG
>JANXAA010000262.1 GCA_025061865.1 Acidobacteriota bacterium
GATCAGGGTCCCGAGGGCACCGGCCACCGTGGCGCCCCACCGCCCGACCCACTCGGCTCCATACCGAGCCAGGATCTGACCCACCCATCCGCCGCCAGCCATCACGACAGGCAGAGCTTCGTCCTCGACCTGGACCGTCAGTCGAAATTCGGGGAACCACAGGCCGATCAGGCCGGCCGTGCTCAGGATTGTCGTCAGAAAGCCCAACCAGGACCATTCTGAAGTCGGGCCTGACTCTCGGGCCCATCGGTAAGCCAGCAGAAACAGGAGGAGCGGCGTCCAAAAAGCTGATAGGCCGAAGGTCTGGAAGAGATATTCGGCGATCCAAGCCCCGATGCGGCCGCCCAGGTTGGCCCGCTCGTGGGCCACATCGGCAGAAGCCGTCGAGGCCACGTCCAGGGGGTGGTACGAGATCAGGCTCAGTAAGAGAAACAGTCCCACGGTGGCTGATATCAGGGCGGCCGTCTCTTGAAGCCGTCGGTGGCGGCGGACGTCCGTCTCCGACGGACCGGCCAGTCGCCCTTGCGAAGTCTCGGCCTTCATGCCTGGCGACCTCCAGAGGGTTCAGTGCGGGGACCTAAATGTCAGGGGACCGGATCGGGGATCCAACTCTTCCCAGATTCCATTCCCTGAACCCCCAGCACCCCACACCGCCCTCACCCTCCAATCCGGAACATCTCGACTTTCGGGACGGGCATCCGGGGCTGGCCCTGCCGCAAGGCGGCCGTCCGTTCCTCCGAGTACCGGTCCGTCCGGCGAGACCAGACAGAACGGATGATCGCCTTTAACTCCTCATCGGTGGCGCCCGCGCGGAGGGGTCCCTTCAGGTCGTGACCCTCGGCGGCGAATAGGCACGTGTAAAGCTTTCCCTCGGACGACAACCGGACTCGGGAGCAGTCCCCACAGAAGGGCTCCGTCACGGAGGCGATGACGCCGACCTCGGCCCCGTCGTCCTGATAGCGGAACCGGAGGGCAACTTCGCCGGCATACTCCCGGGGAAGCGACTCCAGGGGCATCGCCCGGGCGATCCTCTCGACGATTTCCCGAGCCGGTACGACCTTCTCCATGTTCCATCCGTTCACGGTCCCGACGTCCATGTACTCGATGAACCGCACGATGAAATGAGGCCGTTTGAAAAAGCGAGCTAGCTCGACGACCTGATGGTCGTTGACGCCCCGCAGGACGACGACGTTGATCTTCACCGGGACGAGGCCGACCTCGACGGCCTTCTCGATGCCCTCCAGGACTCGCTGGACCCCGACGCCTCGGCCATTGATCTGGCCAAAGGTAGAGTCCTCCAGGGCGTGCAGACTGACGGTCACCCGCCGCAAGCCGGCCGCTTTCAGGGCCGCCGCCTTCTGAGCCAGGAGGTAGCCGTTCGTCGTTAAGGCCAGGTCCTCCAAACCAGGGATGTGGGCCAGCATGGCAATGAGCTTCTCGATTTCGTTCCGAAGCAAGGGTTCGCCGCCCGTGATGCGAATCTTCCGGACGCCCATCTCGACAAACAGACGGGCCACATGGGCGATCTCCTCGAAGGTCAAGAGCTCACCCCGAGGGAGAAAGGTATAGACCCGGTCCGGGGGCATGCAGAAGACACATCGGAAATTACAACGGTCCGTGACCGAAATCCGCAGGTCAGTCATCGGCCGTCCGAAGACGTCCCGCACGGGCCACACGGGCGGATGGCTCATTGTCTCCTCGAAGCGAGAGGGTCCCATCGTCGGCCGGATGCCTCGTCCTGAGGCTCTGGAGGTCGGGGATCCATAGTCTAGAGTCCCTTCTCCCCGGAGACCCGGCTCTTCCGAGACCTCTTTTTGCGTCCTGGTGAACCCGCTCTTAGCGAGCGGGGCTTGCGTCTTGCATCTTACCTCTTGTATCTTGCATCTTCTACTCCGTCAAGGCAAGTATGAGACTTATCGAACTGGCCATCGTCGATTACGTCGTCGTAGGGGCGGGTGTCGCCGGCCTACGGGCGGCCATCGCCCTGGCGATGTCGGCGAGGGGCCGCTGGAGGCCCCGTATCTGGGTCCTCGCTAAGGACAGCTTGGCGGAAAGCAATACCCGCTATGCCCAGGGGGGCATCGCCGCGGCCCTCAGCGACGAGGACACCGTGTACTTTCATCTCCAAGACACTCTCCAGGCCGGGGCTGGCCTATCGGACCCCGAGATGGCCCGCATCCTCGTCGAGGAGGGCGTCCGCCGCGTCGAGGAGCTCATCGAATGGGGGGCCGTCTTTGACCGGACGGGCGGCCGCCTCGTATTTACCCTCGAGGGTGCCCACTCTCGCCGGCGGGTCCTCCACGCCGGCGGCGACGCCACCGGCCAGGAGATCGTACGGGTCCTCATGCAAAAGGCCCAGTCACTCCCGGCCATCGAGTTCCACGCGGACGCCTTTACGATGGACCTGACGGTCACGGACGACGGTCGGTGCGGGGGCCTCCTCGTCTTGATGGGTCCGAGCCCGCCCCGACTCGTGCACGTCCGCTGTCGGGGTGTCGTCCTGGCGACCGGCGGGAGCGGACGTATCTTTCGCTACACGACCAACCCGCCCTTTGCGACGGCCGACGGCCTGGGCCTGGCCTTCCGGGCCGACTTGCCCTTCCAGGACATGGAGTTCTTCCAGTTCCACCCGACGGCCCTCAACGTCCCGGGCGCGCCCCATTTCCTGTTGACGGAGGCCCTGCGGGGCGAGGGTGCCTGGGTCGTCAACGCCGCCGGCGAGCGCTTCCTCTTTCGGCACGACCCCCGGGGAGAACTGGCACCCCGGGACATCGTCGCCCGGGCGATGTTCCTGGAGATTCAGCAGACGGGTACACCCGTCTGCTTGGACACGTCGCCCCTGGGGGAGTCCTTCGCCCGGGAACGGTTTCCCCGAGTGGCCCAGGTGTGTGCTCAGTTCGGACTGACCCTGGGGCGGGACCGAATTCCCGTCGTCCCGGCGGCCCACTACTACATGGGCGGCATCCGGACGGATGCCTGGGGGCGGACGGGTCTACCGGGCCTATACGCCGCCGGCGAGGTCGCCTGCAACGGCGTGCATGGGGCCAACCGTTTGGCCAGCAATTCCCTCCTGGACGGCCTCGTGTTTGGTGCCCGCGCCGGGCAGGCCCTCTGGGAAGACACGGAGGGTATCCCGATGAGAACGAAATTCCCGGCCCTACCGGCCTCATATCAGAAGCCGCCGCCGGCGGAGCTCCCGTCCGAGCCGCCGCCCTTCCCAGACCTGGCATGGAAGCACTGCGGCCTGGTCCGAACGGAGACGGGCCTGAAGACCGCCCTGGAGCACCTCTCCGAGTGGCTCCGGACGTGGCCGTACCCCGTCCCCGTCCGGTGGGTCATGGAAGCCCTGAACGCTATGCAGACCCTGTACCTCTTGGCCGGATTTGCCTACCTGCGCCAGGAAAGTCGGGGGGCCCACTACCGAGAGGATTGCCCGGCCGAGCGACCCGAATGGCGCCGCCACCAGGTCTTCCGCCCCTCCGAATTGGCCCGCCTCGGGATTGGGTCTTGAGTACAGCAGCGCAGACGTCCCCGTCTGCGACGGCCGACGGGTCGACGCCGTCCGCTTGCCGCAGTGGCAAATGGGTATCCCATCATCGCAGGGCGCCGGCACGACACGTCGGGCTTGCGATCTCAATATGCGGCCGTCATCTTCGAATAAGATCCCCAGAGTGGCTGGCCGGTCGGGAACGTCGTAGAACGGCCGGAGAGCTCGCCCGACCGACCATCTCTGGAAGCCTACCTTCGGAAAGTCATTCAAA
>JANXAA010000263.1:0-2723 GCA_025061865.1 Acidobacteriota bacterium
TTAGCCAACTACGGCGGCCTCCTGACGGTCGACGGCGTCTCGGTGAATCGGGCCTGGGGCCTGCTCCCCGGGCCGGGGGCTCAGACGCCGTCGGGGGGATCGGCTATCGTCGTCATTGCCACCGATGCACCCCTCCTACCGCATGAACTCCGCCGGCTGGCCCGGCGGGCCTTTCTCGGCCTCGCCCGGACGGGTAGCTTCATGCAACACGGAAGCGGGGATTACGCCATCGCCTTTAGCACCCACCCGGCCGTCCGCCGTCGAGTCGGGGCGGAGCGGCCGTCACCGTCGGTTCCTTTCGTCCTCCACGAAGCCCTGAATCCCCTGTTCCTGGCCGTCGTGGAGGCGACCGAAGAGGCCGTCTATAATGCCCTCCTAAAGGCCCAGACGATGGTCGGCTACCGGGGCCACCGAGGTGAGGCACTCCCCATCGACCGCCTGATCGAGCTGGGCCGCTCGATGGGCCGCCCGTGGCGGCGACCGACTGGACGCTGACGGGCCATTCAGGGATCCGGGAATTCGGCGATAGGCAAGGAGTGCCTTGTTTTGAGTTTCCCCACCCTCTGACCCTTTACCCCCAGGGACGGGGGAATCCGGCGGGGACGCCTCTCTCCTAGGGGAGAGGCTGGATGAAGAAAGACTCTAAACCTTCAAATAGACTTACCGAACCAGGAGGCGGTGAGCATGCAGGGAGGGCGTTTTTGGCTCAGTGGGCTGGCCGTGTTCATCACGTCCGTCGTCTACAACTTGGTCGTTCACGGCGTCATCTTGTTTTCTATGTATGAGACCTATTCGCACGTCTTCCGGGCTCCGACGACGGAGGAACGAAATCTGCTGTACCTGCTTCACCTACTGGCTCAACTGGTCTTTGCCCTGATGTTTGTGTACATCTTCACGAAGGGCTATGAGGGCCGGGGTTGGGCCGAGGGCATCCGCTATGGTGTCTGGGTCGGCCTGCTTATCGCCTTCCCGGCGGCTGCCACGGTGGTCGCCCTATTCCCGCTCCCGTTGCAGTGGATCTTTGTCTGGACCCTGAGCGGTCTCGGGTGGACGGCCTTGTGCGGCCTCGTCACGGCCGCCGTCTATCGGGGCCCTCGCGTCATGTGGACGACGTGAGGCGCCTGAGGGGTCCGGGAATTCGGCCCTTCGGTAGTGCAGCAGTCGGGCAAATAGGCGGATGGAGGCCGGAAGAGATAGGCAGTCAGGTCGGGACGCCCCATCTCATCAGGACCTGCTAGGGCAACGTTCTGAATCGCAGTACCCCGACCGTCCCTGAGCCTCTGGACACCTGGTCCTTTGGGAGTAACCGCAGGGCCTATCGGCCGAACGGCCCGATGGCCGAACGGCCGAACTCCCGAATACCCGATCCTACGACAGGCCTATGACAGGCAATCGATTCCGCGTCTTGTACGAAGACCCCTCGTCATCGGCCCGAATCGGCATCTACGAGACCGACCGGGGCCCTGTCGAGACGCCATGCTTCGCTCCAGTCGGGACGTACGGGGCCGTGAAGGCCGTGCCCCACGAGACCCTGGAAGCGATGGGCTTCCGCCTGATCTTGGCCAATACGTACCACCTCTACCTCCGGCCGGGGCCCGAAAAAATTCAAGCCTTAGGTGGCCTACACCGCTTCATGGCCTGGCCACGCGCCATCCTGACCGACAGCGGCGGCTACCAGGTCTTCAGCCTCGCCCGCCTGCGGAAGGTCACCGACGAAGGCGTCATCTTCCAATCCCATCTGGATGGTACGACCCACGTGCTGACCCCCGAACGAGCCATCGAGATTCAGGCTGTCCTGGGGTCAGACATCGCCATGGCTCTGGACGAGTGTCCCCCTTACGGCTGCGCCCGCTCCGATCGGGAGCAAGCCGTCCGCCGGACCGTCGCCTGGGCCCGCCGTTGTAAGGCCGTCCACCGTCGGCCCGACCAATCCCTTTGGGGCATCACGCAGGGTGGCACAGACTCTCAACTTCGCCGAGTCTGCACGGAACAGATCTTAGAGATCGGCTTCGACGGGTATGCCATCGGGGGCCTCGCCGTCGGCGAGCCGAAGGCCGAAATGTACGCCGCTATCGCCGACGCCGCCGCTCGCCTCCCCCGAGACCACATCCGCTACCTGATGGGCGTCGGCCTCCCTCAGGACGTCGTTTACGCCGTCATGCAAGGCGTCGACCTCATGGATTGCGTCGTCCCGACCCGCCATGCCCGCAACGGGTACCTCTTCACCCGAGAGGGTCCCCTCCACATTAAAAACAGCCGCTACCAGACTGACCCGGACCCGCCTGACCCGACTTGCGACTGTCCTACATGCCAGCGTTACTCTCGGGCCTACCTGCGCCACCTCTTTATGGTCCGAGAAGTCCTATTCACGGTCCTGAATACCATCCACAACCTCTACTTCTACTGCCGACTGCTTCACGAAATCCGCACGGCCATCCGCGAAGGAAGCCTGCCCTCGGTATACCGCTTCTACCAAGACCGCTACGGCCCCGATGCCCTCCCAGCCGAAACCTGACGAACGGTCGGGGCATCGGCCTAGGACTGCGACTCGCCAGAGCGGGCACCCCCCCGGACCAGCGGCCATGGTGTTTCTAATACCCGTCCATTGCAAAGACTGTGTCATTTTTTTACGATATCTCCCACTACAGGGACATAAAAGAGCCCAATTGGAATGCAAAGAGAGCGCAATGGGGGGACGCTCAAGGGTCAAGATGGGATTTCTA
>JANXAA010000263.1:2733-3760 GCA_025061865.1 Acidobacteriota bacterium
GGAGAAGGAAGAAGGAGGCCGGCAAAAAGTCATACATTCGGTAGAAATATGAACCGATTTTATTTGAAAGACCCTGAAAATGGCGGATTACGGCATCCAAATTGCATAAAGCCCGACGACTTCATACCTGCCTCACCCGGGCCAACCAAAGGGGGGGCACGGGTCAGGCCCCTCCATCCGTGCCCTCCCGCCTCCCCCCTTCTTTGGGGACTCGATTCGACCGGCGGGGTGACCTTCCGATACGGCTTCTACTTTGTCCATAGGAACTGAGCTCCATCTGGAACACCCTTTGGACTTGTCCCTGAAGGGGCGATCTTGTATCTTGCAAGCCTGATACGCACGTTTCTCAGAGTACGGGATACGGGCCCTCCCCGGGCCGGCCCTTGACAGACCGATTCGTGCATCGGCGCTCCATCTGCAACGTGCCTATACGGGTCGGGGCGTCGTCGACGCGAGACGGACGCCCGCATGGGTGCGGGCGCTCCGCGTGTTTGACGCCGTCATGACGGACGGCGCCAGGGCAGGAGACGCGGGGAGTCAGGCCGCATTGGGAGGGATCGGGTTTCGGTCGTGGAGGGCGATGCCGAGGCGACCGATGCTCCTGGCGTTCGCTCGAGGGCGACACCCAGTCGGTCGGAATGTCTTGCGTCCCGGCGATGTCCATCAGGGGGCCCCGCCTTGATGTGGGGGTCCCGCGAACCGGGCGGTGTCGCCTTTTGAGCGGCGTTTGAAAGAGATCAATCTCTCCACGGATCTCTTCTCGGATTTACGAAAGGGGTCCCGGGGCCGGGTCCCATCTCATGCGGGAGGGCCCCCTAACTACAGACTACGGATCCCGGCCTTGCCTCGATCGCCGGGTGGGCTCTGAGGCGCTCCAGGCCTGAGTCCGTGGTCTATAGTCCTTTCTTCCAGGGACCTGAAATCCTTGCAGGAGGTAGCCGTGGCCCGGGCCCGAGAACGTTTGGAAGTAGACGTCCTTATCGTCGGGGGTGGGCCAGCCGGATTGAGTGCGGCGATTCGCTTAGGT
>JANXAA010000264.1 GCA_025061865.1 Acidobacteriota bacterium
CATCCGAGGGACGGGAACATCTGGCAGTGTCGGGTGTCCATGCCCAGCGCTTTCCTCCACGAGAATCGACCAGACGGCGTCATTCTACTGCTTGCCAGCCGACGACGCCATCGGGGACCCGGACGTTGAATTCAGAATGGGAACTGCCTAACTATATACGGACGTTATTTCTTGGAGCGACGGGGTTAAACCCCGCTCCTACAGGCCGAAGGGTATGCCGATGACGGAGGTCACGAGCGAGAACCGATACTACCGAGAGTGGTTCCTCGTCCAGACCTTAGAGGGCCAGCCTCAGGTGGAACTCCGGCGGCGGGTCCCGCCGGAGCGTTTCGAGATGATCGCCGATGACGTTTGCCTCGTCGCTCCAGTCCGATTTCGAGTCCGATTCTCAGGTGTTCCCCAGCGGGTCCGGGTGAGGGGATGGGTCCGCACGCAGGTCCAATTGCAGTGCGACCGTTGTCTGGTCCATTATGACCAGACCATTGACGTGCGTTTCGACTCTATCTACCTTCCGTTGTCGGAGGCACCGACGGACTCCCGGCGGCTGACCCAGCCCGAAGATGCCATCACGACTTTCTTCGAGCAGGAACGCATCGACGTCTGGGTCATGATCCACGAGCAGATTCTCTTGCAGGTTCCGTTCAAGCGCCTGTGCCGGGCCGACTGCCGGGGGATTTGTCCGACCTGTGGGGCGAACCGCAACGTAGAGACGTGCGTTTGCACTGAGGAGCTCATCGACCCCCGGTGGGAGCCCCTGGCCCGCCTTCGGAGGCTTTTGTCTCGGTGAGGAGGAGGCGGAACCCATGACATCTGCGGTCGTTGGCGTCCTTTTGATGGCCTACGGAAGCTCGCCCTCGATGGACGATGAGGCCATTCACGCCTATCTGCGACATATCTTGCAATTTTACCGTCGGACGGACCCCGACCCCGAGGCCGTGGCCCACTTGAAGGCGCGCTATCAGGCCATCGGGGGGTCCCCCCTATACAGTATCACGGAGCGCCTCGCCGCCGGTCTCCAACATGCCCTGGACCGAGCCTCTCCGGGGAATTTTCACGTGTACTGGGCGATGAAGCATTCGCCGCCCTTCATCGAGGACGTCGTCCCCCAGATAGCCCGGGATGGCTTTCGACAGGCCGTCGGCGTGGCCTTAGCCCCATTTCGTTCCCGGTTGAGTACCGACGGGTACTACCGGGTCGTGCAGGAAGCCAATCAGGGCCTGCCCAATCCGATGACGTGGGCCTTTGTCGACGACTGGCACCTGCATCCCTGGTTCCTGAATTTGTGGCAGGCCCGCATCGAAGACGCTCGTCGGGGTCTCCCGGAGACGGCCCTCGTCGTCTTCACGAATCACAGCTTGCCCGAACGGATCCGTCGGTGGGATGACCCCTATCCGGTTCAGTTTGAAGCGACGGCTCGGGCCCTGGCCGAGCGATGTCGCTTGACCCATTGGACAGCAGCCTACCAGAGCGCCGGCGGCGGCGCTGAGGCCTGGCTGGGTCCAGACTTGGTGGACATCTTGCGGACATATCGGGAGAACGGCGGGACGCATGCCCTGGTAGCCCCCATCGGGTTCCTCATGGACCACCTGGAAGTCCTGTATGATATCGACGTCGAGGCCCAAGCCGAGGCCCGAGCGATGGGCCTTCATCTGGTCCGGACTCGCATGCCCAATGACGATCCCCGGTTGATCGATATGCTGGCCGATGTCGTATTGAAGGCAGCTCGGCAGATAGGCGGATGGGTCGATCGGGGACAGGGGGTCGGAGGGTCTGAGAGGGTCCAGGAAAACCTTGAGCCTGTAGGTATGGGGGGTGACGGCTGTCCTAAGGCCTAGGCCCTGACTTAAACCGTCAGCCGTAGACAGCGTCCCGGCCTCTCCCGTCGGCCGATGCGCTATTCCGTTCCGCCGTGACGGGTCCTGCCTGGATCGAGGGGAACCCCCAACAGGTACTTCTCCCTCCATGCTGATCTGCCGAATGACCCCGGAGGTGCTCATGGGTCTGGGCGTCCAGGTCCCCCGTTCACTGGCCCGTCGAATCCGGCAGGGTCAACGCTGGGTCCGCCGGAGCGAGTGGGAAGGGGCCGGCTTGCCGGTCTTACCGGCCGGCTCATGGGTCCAGCTCTTCGAGAAAGAGTCTCGCGAATTTATCGCTCTGGCATATTACAATCCCCACAGTCAGATTGTGGCCCGGGTCGTTCGCTACGATCAGGGCTCGGTCGATGTTGAATTCTGGTATGGGCGATTCCGACAGGCATGGGACCTGCGGGCGCGTTGGCTGGCGGAGTGGCCCGACACAAACGCCTGGCGGTGGGTCAACGCCGAGGCCGACGGCCTGCCGGGCCTCATCGTCGACTACTACGACGGCTACGCTGTCCTCCAGATCTTGACGTTGGGCATGGACGTTCAACGGGACGCCATCGTCGAGGCCCTGCGACGGTTTCCCTTAAAGGGAATTGCTGAGAAGAGCGTCGGCCGGGCCCGCCAAGTCGAGGGCCTGAGGGACCGAGTCGATGTCCTCTGGGGGCACGTTCCGTCGGTCCTGACGATTCGGGAGGGTAGTGTCGAGTACCTCGTCGACTGGGTCGAGGGCCACAAGACGGGCTTCTACTTAGACCAGCGAGAGAACCGTCTCTGGGTCAGCCGCCATGCCCGAGACTGGCAGGTCCTGGACCTCTGTGCTTACACGGGGAGCTTCAGTCTGGCGGCCATCTTCGGGGGCGCCCAAAGGGTCGTGGCTGTCGAGACGAGCCGGAAGGCGCTTAAGCTGGGTGAGCAGCAGGCCGAACGACTCGACGTGTGGGACCGCATCGAGTGGGTCCAGGCCGATGTATTCGACTACTTACGGCACCTGGTCCACCAGCGGGCACGCTTTGACCTCGTCGTCCTGGACCCGCCGCCCCTGGCCCCGTCTCGTCGGGCCCTCCCCAATGCGCTTCGGGCTTATCGGGAGCTCAACCGCCAGGCGATGCGCCTGGTCCGGTCCGGTGGATGGCTCCTGACGTGCACGTGCTCCCACCATGTCCGGCCGGAGGTTTTCATACGGGTCGTCTACCAGGCAGCTACCAGCCTGCCCCGGCGTTTTCGGGTCCTGGCGTGGCGACATCAACCGGCCGACCATCCCTTCCTATTGAGCGTACCTGAGACGGCCTACTTTCAGGCCCTCCTCCTGCAAGCCGAGTAAGTATCAGGCATGCTGCAGATAGGCAGGTAAGGAGAAGGACCTGCTGCCGAAGGACCCTATCGATGGCCCTGAGCGTGAAGGCGTTCGTAGAAAGCCACCGTGGCGGCGACGGCCACGTTGAGGCTGTCCATCGGCGCCAGCATGGGGACGTGACCGCCGGGCAGAGAGGGGAAGGGGTCCGGCAAGGGAGCCGTCTCACCCCCGAAGACAAGGACACCCCGGGGTGGCCATCGGAGGTCCCAGAGGGAGCGAGGCCGACTGGGATGGATGACGATCAAGGGTATCCGGTCCTGTTGATACCACTGGGTCAGACGACTTGGCGGGACATTTGTCCAGAAGGGGACTCGCAGGCAAGCACTCATGCTAGCCCGGGTAGCCTTCGAGTTGTACGGCGAGATGGACCCGGGCGACAGGAGGAGACCCCGGATCCCAGCCCCCAGGGCTGTCCGGAAGATCGTCCCCAGGTTGCCGGGGTCCCGGATCTGATAGAAATACGCGTAGTAGCCTTCTGCTGGAGGCGGCCACGACCGCTCGGGTGGGCGATACCACAGGGCCAGGATGCCGGGCGGCGTCT
>JANXAA010000265.1 GCA_025061865.1 Acidobacteriota bacterium
ATTCAAGCGCCTGGGTCAAAAGGTCGGGGAGACCGAGTACGCTAAGCTCTCCCGAACGTTGAACACGATAGCGGTCGCCGTATCCCTCGCCATCTTCCAATTCGACATCGAGTACCTAGACCGGGCCATCGAGGACCAGTTCAGGGGGCGGGCCCGCATCGTCGAGACGAATCGGGTCGCCGCCCGGGTCGCCTACGAGTATATCCGGGAGACCTTCCCGGAGCCCTTCGCCTTCCGACTGATGCCTGTGCCCGTCCGTCAGCCCCGGATTTATTTACAAGGCACGCAGGCGGTCGCCTTAGGCAAGCTCCTGGCCGGCTGTACCTTCCAGACATACTATCCCATCTCGCCGGCCACGGACGAGAGTACGTACTTGGAGGCCCACGAGAACGTTCCCGTGATCCTCAACGGAAAGGGAGACGCCCATACCGAAAAGGCCCCCATCGTCGTCGTCCAAACGGAGGACGAAATCGCCGCCATTACGATGGCCGTCGGAGCGGCCATCAGCGGAGCCCGGGCCAGCACGGCCACCTCAGGGCCGGGTTTCTGCCTGATGATGGAGGGTCTCGGCTGGGCTGGCATCAGCGAGGTGCCTGTCGTCGTCACGGTTTACCAGCGGGGCGGTCCCAGTACGGGCCTACCGACCCGCACGGAACAGGGCGACCTCTGGTTCGCCATCCACCACGGTCACGGTGAGTTCCCCCGGATCGTGATCGCCTCTGGCGACCACCGGGAGATGTTCTACGACGCCGTTCGGGCCTTCAACTATGCGGAACGTTACCAAGTCCCTGTCATCCACCTGACTGACAAGTACCTGGCCAACAGTACCAGCACGTATCCCCTTTTCGAATTGGACGACGTCCGCATCGACCGAGGCTTGCTCTTGGACGATGAGACCCTGGCGGCCCGGTACGCCGACCGCGTCTTCCTACGCTACGAGTTCACCGAGTCCGGCCTTTCCCCACGGAGCCGCCCCGGTCAGAAGGCCGGTATCTTTTGGATGACTGGCGATGAACACGACGAGCTCGGTCATATCACGGAAGACGTCGTCCTACGGGACCGCATGATGGAAAAACGTATGTCCCGCCTGGAGCTGATCATCCGGGAAACCCCGGAGACCGAGAAGTGGACTTTCTGGGGTGAGCCAGATACGGATACCCTGATCGTGAGCTGGGGCTCGACGAAGGGGGTCATCCTGGAGGCAATGGAGGGACTCACCCGCCGGACAAGCCAGAAGCTGGGCTTCCTTCAGCTCCGCATGTTGTGGCCCCTGGACGGCGAGCGCCTGGCCGAAATCTTGGGACGGTATTCCCGTTTGATCGCCATCGAGAACAATTACTCCGCCCAAATGGCAGGCCTCATCCGCCGAGAAGTGGGCCTCGCCATCCCTCACAAGATCGTCAAGTACAACGGCCGCCCCATGGTCGTCGAGGAAGTCCTGGAGGCCCTCCAGCAGGTCCTCCAGAAAAACGCCCCATCCTCTCGGACGGTGTTGCGCCATGGCATTTAAGGTCGCTGAATACAAGACTGACCTGCACATCGACTGGTGCCCCGGATGCGGGGACTTCGGGATCACGTCGGCTCTCCAGCAAGCCCTGGCCGAGCTAGAGGTCGAGCCCCATAACGTGGCCCTCTTTTCGGGCATCGGCTGTTCGGGGAAGTTTCCCCATTACATCAATGCCTACGGGATCCACACGCTCCATGGCCGGCCCCTACCTTTCGCCATCGGCTGTAAGCTGGCGAATCCCTACCTGACGGTCATCGCCATCGGCGGGGACGGGGACGGTCTTGGTATCGGCGTCGGCCACTTCGTCAACGCGGGCCGTCGGAACGTGGACATCACGTATATCGTCGCCAACAACGGCGTCTACGGCCTGACGAAGGGCCAAGCGTCGCCGACCCTCCGATTGGGGATGAAGACGAAGTCCCTCCCAAAACCGAACATCAACGAGGGCATCAATCCCTTGCTCCTGGCCTTTGCCAGCGGCTACACATTCATCGCTCGTACGTATAGCTACGACGTCCGCCATCAGGTCGAGACCTTCAAGAAGGGGATCCTCCACCGGGGGCTGGCCTACATCGACGTCCTGCAGGGGTGCCCCACGTACAACGACCTGTGGACGAAGGACTGGTACATGGGCCGGGACCACATCGATCCTGAAACGGGCAAGCCCCAGACCCGCCTGTACCGCCTGGAGGACACGGGCTACGACCCCGTGATTCCCCCAGAGGGCCTATCGCAGGCGGAGTATGAAGGTCGGGTCGCCCAATTTGTCCAGAAGGCCCTCGAGTGGGGTGACCGCATCCCCATCGGCGTTTTCTGGAAAGACGAATCGGTCTCGACTTACGAGGACCGCATCCGGGCGACGGCCCCGACATACCTCGACTGGCCGCCGGCCCTACGGCCCATCTGCGATGCGGAGGGCTGGCCCCTGACGGACATCCGCAAGTTCCTCGACGAACTTCGCGTCACGGGCTAACCGTTGGGCTCGGGTCGGTGTCCCCCGGGGACTGCTGCTGGAGGGTCAGGGTCTACTCGGATTTCAAAAACCAGGGTGGATCCTTGTCCGCCGGGGGACGGGGGATTTCCCCCTGAGGTCTTAGGGATGGGTCGGGCGCATATGCCAGGCAGTGCCCCGGAGGGGACCCCTGCAGGTCAGCATCGCAGTCGTCGTCTCGCGTCTGGACGTCACCTGACCGCATCTGAAGATCCCGCCGCTGAATCCGGACACCGAGTAGGTGGACTGATTCTACGAGCTCCCCCACGTCGTGTTC
This sequence comes from Acidobacteriota bacterium, assembly GCA_025061865.1. Classification (GTDB taxonomy): domain Bacteria; phylum Acidobacteriota; class HRBIN11; order HRBIN11; family HRBIN11; genus HRBIN11. The sequence goes on from JANXAA010000265.1 coordinate 2,776, forward strand.
CAAAAGCCGCTGACTGCACTTCCCACCGGGACCGTCGGGAGGCCATCCGAAAACAAGCCGTCGAGCCGTCCCTTTGCGTCGCCCGCTGTCGGTCCCGGACGGGGTGTTTCCTGGCAATGTTGCTGGAAGTTGATGGGATGCCTCAGGTCCCGGAGGTCTGGCTCTGCCTAAAGGGTCTGAAAGATGTCCCGGTGAGCCGAGACAGTCCTCCTCAGGCCTCAAGGCCCTGTCCCGGCACGGGACGAGCCCAGCTTCCCAAATAGGTCGGGGGTCTGGAGCCCCTTTCCCAACACCCCAAGACCTAACACCGAACGGGCACCTGGGATCGAGACCTGCCTATTTCCACGTCCGCTCGTGGACCCAGTCGACGAGGGCCTGCAGGTGCTCGACGGGCGTTTGGGGCAGGATACCGTGGCCCAAGTTGAAGATGTGGCCGGGCCGGCCGCTGACCCGGTCAAGGACGTCCTGGGCCGCCGTCTGAATCGTCGGGACGTCGGCCAACAGGACAGCTGGGTCGAGGTTGCCCTGGATGCCGACGTCAGGCCCGGCTTGCGCCCACGCCCAGTCAATGGCGACTCGCCAGTCGACGCCGAGGACGTCGCCGCCGGCTTGTCGCAAGAGAGGTAAGATGCCCCCCGTCCCGGTCGCGAAGTGGATGACCGGAATACCCCGGCTCTGGACGGCTTGAATGAGCTGTCGGACATAGGGCAGGACGAAGGTCCGATACGCTGAGGGGGATAGGGCGCCGACCCAGCTATCGAAGACCTGCACGACCTGAACGCCAGCCTCGACGAGGGCGAGGGCATACTTGGTCAGGACAACCGTCAGCCACGTCATTAGGGCGTTCCACTGCGCCGGGTCCCTGTACATGAAGGCCCGCGTGGCATGATAGTCCCGTCCCGTCCGGCCTTCGACGAGATACGTGGCGACCGTAAAGGGCGCCCCGACGAAGCCGATGAGGGGT
>JANXAA010000266.1 GCA_025061865.1 Acidobacteriota bacterium
TCATGCTTTACACCGTCCCGGTCCAGTCGGCGGCGTGGGCTCGCATCCAGACGGTGACGGCCGCATGGGAACCCCTGTACGACTGTCTGACCCGGCGGTCTGAGGAAGCGACAGGCGTCCCCGTAATTCCAAACACGAGCTTTAACTTGAAAGGGGAACCTATCGTGTGTTCCCCGGCGGATGCCTTATCGGCCTTCTTCCGAAATGGCCTGGAAGTCTTGGTGATCGACCGATTCATCGTCGAGAAACGAAACAGGATTCCCGGAAGTGTCTCGGTCGAGGTCGTTCAGGACGTCCGCAGCTCTATGGCCCCAGACGTGGACCGATCGCAACGTCTCTGAACGAACTCTGCAGAGGTAGGACGGATGAGGAGATGGGCATTACTTAGGACCCGGCTGGGGATCATCGTCGAGCTCTTCGGCTTTTTGGGGTCGCACAAGCTCTGGCGGCTGATCCCCATGACGGTCACCTTGCTCCCATCACTGTATTAGGTCATAATCCTGTGCCGACCCCTCTCATCTACACGTCGTTCTGAGGGGTTTTCGGCGTAAGCCCTAAACGTAGGACCTACGGATACGACGTCGAACAACTCAGGCCCGATTTGGCCCTCCCTCGGCGCGCTGAATAAAATTCCCTCTCTTCTGCGGGAAAGAACTCGGGAAGAAGACCCTTAACCGTGTCCTCCCCGAGGGGGAAAAGAGTTTGTAAGGGGATCCGGGGTGTGAAGTCTGAAATCCGAAGCCCTCAACCGGAAATCCAGGATCAGGCCTCCGAGAATGCCCTGTACTTACGCCGGCGCCGGGAGCGGAACCAGCAACTCCGGGCATTCTTCGACCGGTGGGCCCCTCGGCGGGACGTCTACCGCCGCCGCCATCGGGCTTACTACGATGAAATTGCTCGTCTTTACACGTTTTGGATCCCGCCGGGGGCCCGGGTCCTGGAAGTCGGCTGTGGGACAGGCGACCTGCTGGCCCAGGTCCGGCCAGCTCTGGGTGTCGGCATCGATTGGAGCCTGTCGATGGTCCGCATCGCCCGGGCTAAGTACCCCCATCTGCACTTTGCCGTCGCGGATGCCGCGGCCCTGAACCTTCGGGGAACCTTCGATTACGTGATCCTGTCAGACCTCTTGGGCTACGTCGAAGACGTCCAGGCCGTCCTGGACCAAGTAGGGTCCGTCTGCGCCCCTCACACGCGGGTGGTCCTGAATTTTTACAACGCCCTGTGGGAGCCGGCCATCTGGCTGGGGGAGAAGCTCCGATGGAAGTTCCCGGCTTCGATTCGTAACTGGCTGTCCCTGCAGGACGTCGAGAACCTCCTCTACCTGACGGGCTTTGAGGTCGTCGCCCGGGGTCGGCGCTTGCTCCTACCTCTGCGGATTCCTCTCCTGAGCTGGATCCTGAATCGGTGGGCCTTGCTCCTGCCAGGCGTGCGACGGTTGGGCCTTATCCAGTGGTGCGTCGCCCGGCCCGTCCCTCGGGAAGACCTTCGGCTGGGTCCGCCGCCGTCGGTGTCCGTCATCATCCCCGTCCGTAACGAGGCCGGCAACATCGAGGAAGTCTTCCGACGGGTACCCGAGATGGGCACCTGGACAGAGCTTGTCTTCGTCGACGGGGCTTCGACGGACGGGACTGTCGAGGCCATCGAAGCTTGCAGGGCTCGGTACCCTGAACGACGTGTCCAGCTCATCCACCAGGGGGCGCCTCTCGGCAAGGCGGATGCCGTCCGGAAGGGCTTTGCGGCGGCCCAGGGCGACATCCTGATGATCCTCGACGGAGACCTGACGGTCCCGCCGGAGGACCTCCCCAAGTTCTATGAGGCCCTCGTGCGCGGCCGGGGCGAGTTCATCAACGGCTCCCGCCTAGTGTACCCGATGGAAAAGGGGGCCATGCGGTTTTTTAACCTCCTCGGCAATAAGTTCTTTAGCATGGCCTTCACGTGGCTCCTCCAGCAGCCCATTAAGGACACGCTGTGCGGGACGAAGGTCTTGTACCGCCGGGACTACGAGCGGATTCGGGCCCTCCGGGGTTACTTCGGGGACTTCGACCCCTTTGGGGATTTTGAACTCCTGTTCGGCGCCGCCAAGCTGGGCCTGCGGATCGTGGACTTGCCCATTCGGTACCAAGAACGCACGTATGGGACGACAAAAATCCGCCGCTGGCGTCACGGCTGGCTCCTGCTCCGGATGTGCCTCGTCGCTCTCCGCAAACTCCGGCTGGGATGAAAAGCTGGGGGTAGATGGAGCGTTTAAGCATCCGACCCATAACTCGGGCTACGCCAGCATCAGGCGAGAGGTCGTTGCGTATGAGATGGCTAGTCGCTGCAATGTTGTGGATTCTCTTGGTCCGCCTGTGGTTCCAAGGGCCTCTCCATTGGGGACAGCGAGTCATTGTGCCCGACGCGGGATGGCTGATGGCTTTATTGGTAATGGCCTTCATCGGAGTCGTCCTGTGGGCGTATAGATGTTCACTCCGTCGAGTCGGGACTGTCATTCGCCTCCGGGGCCGAACGCTCGGGATTTACCTAATCGCTGGTGGGGGAGCCCTGGCGTGGGTCGGTCTGACGGTTCACGCCCTTCAAGCTCGGGTCCCCCGCGGTTTTCGGGCGACCTACTATCCGCAAGCCCGTTTGGAGGGGGTGCCTTTCATAAGTGGGATTCAGGAGGCCCCGGTCGTCCGACCCGAATGGGTGCCCACACCAGGTCAGCCCTTTGCGGTCCTTTGGGAGGGATACTTTTGGGTGGACCGGTCGGACCGTTACGAGCTAGAAGTCCAGGCCGTGGACAGAGCCGTCGCCTGGGTCCTGTCGGCTCGTCAGTCCGATGGGACGCCGCTTGGATGGGGGCAGAGCTTCCGTCGGTCCGTGGACTTACAAACAGGATGGCATCGTTTGCGATTGGCCCTGCTGAGTGAAACGGGACGCGACTATAGTCTCCAGTGGCGGCTTTGTGGATCTCGATGTCGGTCGACCCTCGACTTCTTTCCGACTATCCCATCGAGGAAGGCCCTCGGACGGGAACGCCGATGGCTATGGGCGTGGGCAGGGGGAACCCTGGTGCTCGTAGGAGCTATCCTCAGAGAAGCCATCCGTCGGCATCGGACCCTCTGGACCGGTTCAGGAGCTGTCCTGCGTCGGTGGGGCCCGGTGCTTCTCCCCTTTATCATCGGGATCGGCGTGCGGGTCTCGATGCATGACCGAGTCCCCACTATGTTTAGTGGGGATGAGGCTGTATATCACTCGATGATGGTCGACATCCTCGAGGGTCGAGGGTACAATTCCTGGAACGCGCCCCCAGAGACGGCCCACATGTGGCCGGGCCATCCGACTTTCGAGTATGGCCAAGCCTACGGTGGGACCCTGGTCGCTCATCTAGGTGCCCTGCTGGGCCTCCTGATAGGTCGATCCTGGACTACCCTGTTGTACGCCATCGACTTCCTCGTCCTGGTACACATGGTAGGCGTCTTTGTCCTGGCCCGGACACTTTGGGGGGAACAGATCGCCCGCTGGACCGCCTGGCTGTTAGCCATTCCCCACTATCAACAAGTCTTGATGGAGCACGTCATCGTCCGGGCCGATATCATGGCCTTGACGCCCTGGCTCTTTTGGCTGGTCGCCCGTATGTGGATCGACCCCCCGGTGGTCCGGGACCGACGGCGATACGACCTCTGGGCTGGACTCTTGAGTGGCCTCTTGCTGTGGGTGCATCCGTCGTCGGTCTCTATATTGACGGTAGTG
>JANXAA010000267.1 GCA_025061865.1 Acidobacteriota bacterium
AAAGCACCGGAGGACCGGACGTCCAGGCGAAGTTGGAGTCGTTCGGCCATCTCCATCGCTTGCTCCAGGGTCTTGCCCCGGAAGTCGGGGGTCCGCATCGATTTTCGCAAGGTCACGACTCGCACGGTCACGAAAGCGGAAAGGGCCGTTAGGAGGACGGCCCCGACGCCGAGGACCGTCAGACGGAACAGCCATCGAAGCATCCATCGCATCGCGAGCGTCTCGACCCTTTGGGAATAGGGTCCCGAGTACCAGGTCCCCAGTCTTAGAAGAAGGAGATCCCGGACTCGCACCGGCTATCCCGACCTTCCATCAACACCCGTACGCCTCGGCGAGACTCTCCAGGAAGGCAACGATCATCCGGGCCGTCGCCCCCCAGATCAAGTAGGGACCGTACTGGAAGCACGGGCCATGGTAGACGTTCGGACCCCTTCGTATCTCCAGCCAACGATAGGCATTCGGGTCCATGAGATGCATCAAAGGGATGCGAATCAGGGCATCGACTTCTCGGTAATTCAAGCGGGCTGACCATGGGTGATGAAGGAGGGCGACGACCGGGCAGACCCAAAAGTCTGTCACGGTCCGGACCGGCGGCAGGCTTCCCAGGGGCTGGAGGACTGTAGGGGGCAAGCCGACCTCTTCCCAGGCCTCTCGGAGGGCCGTATCCCACGGTCCAGCGTCACCGGGTTGGGCGATACCCCCCGGGAAGGCGATCTGTCCCCGATGGAGGGTCATAGCCTGGGATCGCTGGATGACGTAAAGGAACCAGGCCGGCGGGTCCGCTTGCCACTCCAAGGGGATCAGGACGGCTGCCAGCGTCAGACCTGCCTCGGGCGCCGGTGGGCACCGTTCTAGGATGGGTCGGAGATGAGCCTGGAGACGCTCTTTTAAACAGGGGTCTTCCCAGGGTCTTACGGGAATCGAAACCATTGGCGAAGCCGCTCCCACCAGGGAAACTGGGGTCGGGCCTCTCGGACAGCACCGGTCGCGGGGTCGATGGAAACTACACGTTGGCAGAGCCAGGCGGCGAGGGCCTCGTCCCGCGTAAACATAAGAAGCGTCAGGTCCCGGCAGACCCGTCGGACCAGACGGCCCAGCTCGAAAGCCATCGCGTCGTCCAGACGCTCGGTCGGATAAAAGAGAATCAGCAGCTCCGGGGAAAAGGCCAAAGCCCGAGCCAGGTGGACTCGGAGCCGAATGTCGGGACCGGCCTCGCTCATCGGTCGTTCCAGGTCAGCCGGCCGGAGGCCCATTCGTCGAGCGAGAGTCCGAATCTCCGCGTAGCGGCACTCGTCCATCGAGGTCGACCAGTCCATCGCAAAGGTCGCCATCAGACTGGCTTCGACGGGCCAGTCTTCTAAGAGGGGCCACCGGTCGTCGTAGAGGCCGATCCGACGTACATAGGGAAACCATTCGGTTTCCGTGAGAATCTCAGACGTCGGAGTCCCAAAGAGGCGGACCTCTCCAGCGTCAGGGAGGAAGCGGCCCGTCAGGTGATGCAGGAGGAGTTCGGCCTCGGCCTCCGGCATCCCGACAATGGCCAGGGACTCACCCCGCCGCAGGGTCAATGCCGAGACCCGGAGGGCCGGCCGCCCGTAGACAGTCCGCTGGAAGTCCCGGACTTCCAAGATATATTCTTCCGTCTTCGGACGTAGGGCACCCACGGGCGTGGAACCTCTCCCCTGGAACATAGGGATCCAGACCTGGGAAACTTCTGTCTTAGGCTCTTAGGGCTCTCCTCCCTGGGACCCGGCCCCCGGAGCCTGATCTGCTACATCCACGCCTGGACAAGTCGGGCCCCCTCTTCCGGCGAGAGGCCCAGGGGTTGGTCGACAGGAATGCCCCGTTTGTAAGCCGGCTCCAGGTCTTCGTGCGTCTCGACCTCGGCCTCGTAAAACAGGCCGATAGGGATACGGTCTCCGAACTCCAGGGACTTCTCGATAGCCCGGGCGAAGTCCGACGGGTCGTGACCCTCATCTTCCAGGCGGTACACCCGTTGGCGGAACCAGGCATAGGTGTTCACGTGGTTGTAAGTAACGCAGGGAGAGAACACGTCGATCAGGGCAAACCCGCGGTGGCGAATCCCATGAGCCACTAGGGACGCCAGGTGATTCGGGTCTCCCGAGAAGCCTCGAGCGACGTAGGTCGCCCCAGACACCAGGGCCAGGGCAATGGGGTTCACAGGCGGCTCGATGTTTCCGTAGGGCGTCGACTTCGTCCGAACACCCTTCATCGAAGTCGGTGACACCTGCCCCGTCGTTAGGCCATAGATCTGATTGTTCATGACGATGTACGTGAGGTCCAAGTTCCGCCGCATGGCGTGGATGAAGTGGCCTATCCCGATACCGTACCCGTCGCCGTCCCCGCCGGTGACGACGACATGAAGCCGAGGGTTGGCCAGCTTGATGCCCTCGGCGACCGGCAGGGCTCGCCCATGCAGGCCGTGGAAACCGTAAGCCCGGATGAAGCCGGGCAGGTTCGATGAACAGCCGATCCCCGAGACGACGACGACCTGGCTCGGGTCGATCTGCAGGTACGCCAGGGCCTTCTGGAGGGCCTTCAGGACCCCGTAGTCCCCACAGCCAGGACACCAGTCCGGATGGACCGGGCCCTCGTACTCCTCGACCGAGACGTCCCGCAGTTCCTGAATCATGTCTAAGACAGCAGTAGCCATCTTCGGACTCCCTCAAGAGACAAGGTGTTAGGTCTTAGGTGCTGAGTGTTGGGCAAAACGGAGCAAAATCGCCTTAATGGCCCTTAACTCTTCCTCGATCCGAGCAAATCGTTCATCTGCCTGACGTCGGAGCGTGGCGAGTTCTCGGTCTGTCTCCGATAGTCGTTCTAAGAATGCCGTCTGCTGTTGCAGGAAAGTGGCTTGACTCTAAGGCAAGAGGGCTATCGCCTCTTCCAGAGGCTCGGTCCGTGTCCCCCTTTTGCCAGCCACGATTCTCTTCCGTCACCCATCAGGAAATACTAAAGCGCCATTTTCCAGGATCGTCTTCACGCCCTGGACGACGTAAAGGGGTTCCATCGGCTCGCCATCATACTTTCGGACGGCGCCGTGGGCCAGAAAGCCCGTTTCGGCTCGGATGTAACGCATCAACTGACCCGTGTAGTTCTGCTCGACGACGATGACCCTCGGACTCCGCTGGAGGACGTCCACGATGCCATCCGACGGGAAGGGATACAAGTACTTCAGCGCCAAGACGTTCGTCGGGATACCCTCCCGGGTCAGGAGGTCGGCCGCCTCTATCAGAATGCCCTTTGTCGAACCCCATCCGACCAGGGTGACATCCGCCCGCTCAGGCCCGATGAACTGGGGAGTCGGGATTTCCTGGCGTAGAAAGCGAAGTTTCCGCATGCGCTTGTCCATGCTCTTCTTACGCTTAACGGGGTCCGTGCCGACGTCGCTGATGAGGATGCCCCGCTCGTCGTGCTCGTCGGTCGCCGCCGTGTAACACACGCCGGGCGTGCCCGGCAGGACCCGGGGGGAGACCCCCGTCGGCGTGTCGGCGAAGCGTTTGTACTCCTGGTCCGCCGGCCAGTCCCGCAAGGCAGAATCGCCCCGGTCGATGGGTACGTTAAACCGGATGTCTTCAGGGTCGACCGTTTCCCGATGCTCGGACAGATAGAGGTCACTGGCGACCAAGACAGGGATCTGATAACGCTCGGCCCAGTTGAAGGCTTCGACCATCGTATAATAGCAGTCCAGGATGTCTGTC
>JANXAA010000268.1 GCA_025061865.1 Acidobacteriota bacterium
CCTCGACGCCGCACTTTTCGCAGACGACGCCTTTATACTTCAGTTTTCGGTATCGGCCACACAGGCATTCGTAATCGCTGACGGGCCCGAAAATCCGGGCGCAGAACAGGCCGTCCCGTTCCGGCTTGAAGGTCCGGTAATTGATGGTCTCGGGTTTCTTGACCTCCCCATAAGACCACGAGCGGATCTTGTCCGGGGAGGCCAGCCCGATCCGAATGGCCACGATGTCGTTGATGTTCCGTTCCCGTTTCCGCCGTTGGGCGGGCTGTTGGAAAATGGTGGCCACCAAGGCAATGCCTCCAATCGGGCAGTTCAGCAGTGGGCCAGGAAAAAGTCCCGGGTATCGGGTCCCAAGGACAAAGTCTACCGAAGGACTGGGACCGGGGGCCCCGTGCTCGGTCGGGTCACCTCACGAAGCTGCTTCCCGAACTTCCTCAGGTGGTGTCTGATAGATAAGCTCGACGTCCAAGGCCAAGCTCTGCAATTCCTTCATCAGGACCCGGAAGGACTCGGGGATCATCGGCTCAATCCGGGGGTGACCCCGTAAGATGCTCTGGAACAGTCGTAGGCGGCCGTCGATGTCGTCGGACTTGACAGTCAGCATTTCCTGGAGAGCGTAAGCTGCACCGTAAGCCTCCAGGGCCCAGACCTCCATCTCGCCTAGACGCTGGCCGCCAAAACGGGCTTTGCCGCCTAGGGGTTGTTGGGTGATCAGAGAATAGGGACCTGTCGCCCGGGCGTGGATCTTGTCTTCGGCCATGTGAACCAGCTTCATCACATAGGCGTAGCCGACCGTGACTCGCTGTTCGAAGGGCTCGCCCGTCCGTCCGTCGTAGAGAACTGTCTTGCCGTCTTCTGGGAGGCCGGCCATCCGGAGGAGGTCTTGGATGTCCTTCTCCCGAGCCCCGTCGAAAACGGGCGACTCGAAGCGCACGCCCAGCGTATGGGCGGCCCAACCCAGGTTGGCCTCCAGGAGTTGGCCGATGTTCATGCGGGACGGCACACCCAGGGGGTTCAAGACGATATCGACAGGCGTGCCATCCGGCAGGAAGGGCATGTCTTCTTTAGGAAGGATTAGGGCGACGACACCCTTGTTGCCGTGCCGGCCGGCCATCTTATCGCCGACCTGCAGACGCCGTTTCATGGCCACGTAGACCTTGACGACCTTGAGGACGCCGGGCGGGAGCTCGTCGCCCTGTTCGAGGCGCTTCAACCGTTCCTCATAAATGCTCCGGAGGACCTTCAGTCGCTGGTGGTACCGCTTCAGGACGTCCCGGAGGGTCTTCTGGGCCGCCGCCTGACGGAGCTTCAGATTCTCCAGGTCCAGGAATTCCAGGCCCTCGATGTCCTCGGCTCGCAGGACATGACCCTTCGGGAAGATCTCTCGGCGGTGGATGTCCTGCAGGGCTTCCCGAAGCTCGGCCCCGGCGAGTTGAGTCGCCAGTTGGAGCTTCACGTTCTCCCGTTAGATGCGGACTTGGTCTTCCTGGTCGCGCTGGATCTTCTCCTTGTCGATCCGTTCGAGTTCCCGCATCGTGGGGTCCTTCTCGACACCCCGGCGGGCGAAGATCTTGACGTCCACGACGACGCCCTCGACGCCGGGCGGGACCCGCAGGGAGGAGTCCGTAAAGGACTTGCCCTTCTCACCGAAGATGACGGCGATGAGGCGCTCCTCGGGTGTCTGGACGGTCTCAGGCTGGGGTGTCACCTTCCCGACAAGGATGTCGCCCGGCTTGACGTACGAACCGATGACGGCGATCCCCGTGTCGTCCAGGTGACGGAGTTGATCCGGCGTCGCCTTCGGGACGTCCCGGGTCAGTTGTTCCTCGCCGATTTTGGTCTCTCGGACCTGGACCTCGAACTCCTCGATGTGGATCGACGTGTAGGCGTCTTCCTCGACGAGGCGCTCGCTGATGACGATGGCGTCCTCGAAGTTGTAGCCGTGCCAGGGCATGTAGGCGACGAGGACGTTTCGACCTAATGACAGCTCGCCCTCGGCCGTCGCCGGACCGTCGGCGATGACCTGGCCCTTACGAGTCTCCTGACCCGGCCGGACGATAGGCCGTTGCGTGATGCACGTCCCCTGGTTGGAGCGTTCCAGCTTCCGAAGCTTGTAGATGCGGACCCGGTCTTCCCCCGGGGACCGGCGGGAGCGCACGACGATCCGCGTCGCGTCGACGGCCTCGACGATACCATCCTCTTCGGCGACCAGGACAGCCCCCGAGTCCCGGGCCGTGATGGCCTCCATCCCCGTCGAGACGGTGGGCGGCTCCGACTTCATCAGGGGCACGGCCTGCCGCTCCATGTTCGATCCCATCAGGGCCCGGTTGGCGTCGTCATGTTCGAGGAACGGGATCAAGCTCGCTGAGACGCTGACGACCTGCTTAGGCGAGACGTCAATGAACTGGACCTCCTCTCGGGGAACGAGGGCAATCTCGCCAGCCTTTCGGGCAATGACAAAGTCCGACACGATGCGACCATGCTCGTCTAGGGGGACCGTCGCCTGAGCGATGACGTACTGGGCCTCCTCCCAGGCCGTCATATACCAGATGTGGATCTCGTACCGGGCCGGCTGTTTCCCCTTTTCCTTCAAATCTTGATTGACCCGGTCGACCTCCTCACGAGGCAGGATTTGACCCTTCTCGAAAGGCGAGTCGCCGGGGTGAAGGATTCGCACGTAGTCGACGACCCGACCGTTCTCGACCTTCCGGTAGGGACTCTCGATGAAACCAAACTCGTTTACCCGGGCGTAACAGCTCAGGGAGACGATTAGCCCGATGTTCGGGCCTTCCGGCGTCTCGATAGGGCAGACCCGGCCATAGTGGGTCGGGTGGACGTCCCGGACCTCGAAGCCGGCCCGCTCCCGGTTGAGGCCGCCAGGGCCGAGGGCACTGAGGCGTCGCTTGTGCGTGATCTCGGCCAGAGGGTTTGTCTGGTCCATGAACTGGGAGAGCTGACCCGTGGCGAAGAATTCCCGGACCGAAGCCATGACCATCTTCGTATTAATGAGGTCGCCCGGCATGACGTCCTTGAGGTCCATCAGGACGCTCAGCCGCTCCTTGATGTATCGCTCCATCCGACTCAAGCCGACCCGGAGCTGGTTTTGCAGGAGCTCGCCGACAGCCCGGACCCGCCGGTTGGCTAAGCTGTCGATATCGTCCGGCTGGGTGAGGTTCCGCTGGAGTTTCAGGGCGTACTCCGTGATCTGGCAGATGTCGTCCAGGTCCAGGGTCGTCTGGGTCAGGGGCTTGGCTATCTTGAGCTTTGTGTTCAGCTTCAGGCGACCGACGGCGCCCAGGCTGTACCGTCGGGGGTTCCAGAAGAGCTCCTCGAAGAAGATCCGAGCCGTCTCCGTCGTCGCCTGGTCACCGGGCCGAAGCTTCTTGAAGATTTCCCGAAGGGCCTCCTTGCGGTCCTGGGTCTTGTCTTTGGCCATCGTCAAGACCAACGTGTCGCCGATGGGCTCCCGGTCGGGAAACACGACAGCCAGGTCGAGTATTTTCTTCTTCATCAGGGTTTCGACCAGTTCCGGAGTCACCTCGGAAGCGACGGTCGCCAGGACCTCCCCGGTCTTGGGGTCGACGACGTCCTCGGCCAAGTACGCCCGGCGGAACAGGAGCCGGGTCCGGGCCATCACGGTCTTCACGCCGGCCTCTAAGGCCTCTTCCAGACGGGGTCGGGTCAACCGTTCCATGGCCGGGACGATC
>JANXAA010000269.1 GCA_025061865.1 Acidobacteriota bacterium
AGGTGCGTGTCCCCGTTCGTCGCCTTGACCTCGAAGACGCCTTCGCCAATTTCGAGGATCGAAATGTCGAAGGTCCCGCCGCCAAAGTCAAAGACGGCGATCGTGCCTTCTTTCTTCTTGTCAAAGCCATACGCCAGAGCGGCCGCCGTCGGCTCGTTGACGAGCCGGACGACCTCCAAGCCGGCGATGGCCCCGGCGTCCTTAGTCGCCTGCCGCTGGGCGTCATTGAAGTAAGCCGGGACCGTGATAACGGCCTTCTCGACCTTCTCGCCGAGGTAGGCCTCGGCGGCTTCCTTCAGATAGCGCAAGATTTGGGCCGAGACCTCCGGTGGAGAGAAGACCTTCCCGGCGACCTCGACCCGGGCGTCATCATGGGGACCTCGAACGACCTTATAAGGGACCCGCTTGGTCTCCTGCAGGACCTCGTCGTAGCGGCGCCCCATGAAGCGCTTGATCGAGAAGACCGTGTGCTCGGGATTGATCAGCATCTGGCGCTTGGCCGCCGGGCCGACTAGACGCTCCCCGTTCTTGGTGATAGCAAACATCGAGGGCGTCGTGCGCCCGCCTTCGGGGTTAGGGATCACGACGGGCTGACCCCCCTCCATGACGGCCACGACTGAGTTCGTCGTCCCGAGGTCGATACCGATGATCTTGGGCATGGACTCCCTCCGCTGCCCGGAACTTCTTCATCCTATAGAATAGGACTTAAGTGTGATGTTGTCAAGGAATGATGACAATGTCAAACTAACCCGACGACGCCGAGAGCCGGCCGATGAAGGCCAGGAGCCGACCTGTGTCCCCCCGCCGGTAGGAGAAGAACCAGCTCCCATTGCAGTAAGTGCACAGCCGGAGAGGATGGATCTGGGTCCGCCGCAGGCCCCGTCGTCGGGCCTGTAGGATGTTCAGGCCCACCAGGTCCAGAAACCACCTCTGGGTCCGATGCTCTAAGACATAGGGGGCCCAGTCGGGATAGGCCTGGTAGACTGCCTCGAGGACGTCCAGGCCGACGGCATAACAGCACCGCTGGATTGAGGGACCCAAGACGATCTCGACCCGCGACAGGTCGCTTCCCTGGGCCTCCAGGATATCCAGAGCCGCTTCCAGGATACCTTGGACCGTCCCCCGCCATCCGGCGTGGACGATCCCGACGGCGGGTAGGGCCTGGTCGTAAATCCATATCGGGACGCAGTCAGCGACCGTGACGCCCAGGAGGAGGGCCGTCCGGTCAGTCATTAGGCCGTCGGCCTCGGGCAGGTCCGTCGCGTGGACGGGCGGCGGGTTCCACAGGACGGTCGTCCGATGGACCTGGGCGGCATAAGCCGCTCCCCAATCCGCAATGTCCAAGAGCTCCATCAGGAGGCCCAGTCGTCGTTGAAAGTCCTCCGACCGCTTAAGACTGAAGTCAGGGGCCTCCGGCCACTGCCATCGGGGGAGTGTCGGCTGAAGCCGCCGGGTCACCAAACCATGGAGGACCTGTTTCTGTCCGAGCCATTGGTCGTAGGCTAACAGATACCAGCCGTTGCTTAACGTCCACCACTGGTAGCCCATGGCTGTCCCCATCCGGTATTCGAGATGGGGTGTTAAGGGTCAGGCCCAAGAGACCCCAGGCTTATAGACCATGGACCCGACGGGGTCATCGATACGTCTCGTTCCGAGACGAGACGACTTGGATTCGGAAACAGTCTGGGGGCCTGGGTCTCCCTCACCGAAGACCGAAATTTCAGGGTGGGCTGGGCCAGACTTGCCAGGCATCCAACCGCAGACCTGATCCCGGATTGATCCAGAGGAAGGTATACGGTCCGGCCTCAGAACTGGCCTCCGTCCAATCATAGATCCTATAGTAGCTCGAGGGTTCAACTCGGAACGTCCTTCGGACGCGAAGACGCCCCGTCCCGTCCAGGACCCAGCCGAGGAGGTCCAGAATCCGGTCCGTCTCGTTCCGGACGCGGAGTCGCAAGTGCCACCGACCGGCCGGTAGGTTTATCGTCCAGACGCACAGGGCCTGACCGACGCGGGTCCATGACCGGACGGCGACGGCCTGGGATGCCTGGGGGTCCCACACCGGGAGGCCACCCTCCCGGGGGCACCGCTCGAATTCGACGACCGTATCGACCGATGGGAGGGGCTGGCCGGGCGGAATCGGGGCTTCGTCGGGTCGGAGTCGGACCGTCTCCACGCGGCCCGGCTCGAAGCGATGCCTGGCACCTCGGGGGAGTTGCCACTCGTGGGACCATAGGGGATCGGTATTCTCGATGACGACCGAGACGGTTCCATCGGGATGGGTTTCCGTTCTTCGGGTCCATAGACCCGGCATCGGCGGTGGGAACCGGCTCCACAGCTCGACCCGCCGATTTCGCAGGGGGAAGAAGAGGAGGAACCGGGCCCGTTCGGGTTCGTCAGGTCGGGTCGAAAGATAGGCCAGATTTCCCAGGAGCTGGTCCCGGTCGTCGGGAAAGTCGACCAGCACGAAGTGGGTGATCCCCAGGCGGTCCAGGATGCCAGATTCCCAGTTGAGTTTCCGGGGCTCGTAAATTGGATGCGCTCGGAAGGGGGTCTCCAAGGCCAGGGTCGGGCTAAAGTTGCCTGTCAGGACGCTCCCGGCAGGAAGATAATCGGCCAGGAATCGGGAAAAGTCCCTGAGGCGGGTCGAGGGTCCGTACCGCCACCAATGGACGGCCCAAGCGGCCTGGGCCAGGACCTCGGTCCCAATCAAGGCGGCGACCCAGGCGATGACCCAGAGTCTGGGTCGGCTGGCCTCAGAGCCGTGGCCAGCAGAAGCTTTCATCGAGGCCGTCGTCGGGTCCGAAGGTCCTGGAAGCGAGACCCCTCGGCCTTTCCATCTTCGTGCGAGCCTGATCCCCAGCAGGGTCCCGACCGTCGCCAGGGCGGCCAGCAGGGCCAGGGTCCGGTAGGCCCCGTAGTAATTCTGGGGAAACGGCCGAGTGTCATAGTCTAACAGCGATGGCCACCGTTCCCGGAGGATGTAGAAGACACCGGAGTTCAAGGCCGTCTTAATGACCGCGCCCCACCACAGGAAGTACCAGGGCGCCCATCGCCAGGATCCGATAGGTCCGAACGACCCATGGACGATGCGGTAGAGACCGGCCAGGGCCAGGAAGAACATCGCCAGGAAGGCCGGGAGCCAGAATCGCAGGTACCGATAATACAGCAGGCTGTAGGTACTGAACTCGGCTATGAACCATAACCAGGCGATTCGCTCAAGAGGGGTCGTAGGTCGGCCGCCTAGGCGGCGGACCGGGACCATCAGGACTTGGAGGGCCCCGACCATCGTCAGGACGGGCATATACCGCAGCATGTAGGACGCCCCCGGTTCCGTCCAGAGGTGACGGAGGACGTCCAGCCAGGACCGGGGCCGCCGGAGGTCCCAGTCCCATCCAAAGAACATGCTGAATACATCTCGGTGGGGCCAGAAGACGAAGAGACCCCAGCCCAGGAAGCCGAGACCCAAGCCGCCCAGGAGCCAACGGTACCGATGCCAAGCCCGTCGGAGGGACCCGCTTGCCCGTTCGACGGCTACGTCGAGAGAAGCTAACAGGAGGGCCAGCGTAAAGGGGTGAGTTAGACTCTTGGTCATGTACGCCAGGGCCGTCGCCAGGCCGGCTCCGAACCAGAACCGGGGCCGCTCGACCCCCCGGAGCCAAAGATATACGGCCAGGGCCAGAAAGAAGAGGAGTTCGCCG
>JANXAA010000026.1 GCA_025061865.1 Acidobacteriota bacterium
GACCTCCGAGGGCCGCCGCCAGTGAACGGCCCGCCAGGCACCCGTCTGGAAGATCCAGTCTAAGAACGCTAACGTGGCCGGATACGGGTGAGCGATGACGACGACGGGCTGAGCTGACCGGCGGGCGTGAGCAACGACTTGTCGCCACCGGTCGGGCAACTTCTCCGGCGGCGCCTCCGCGTCGAAAAAGAGAGTCCGTCGCAGGCAAGGGACACCGAGACGGTCCGCCGCATCGCAGAGGTGAGACCGGGCCGCCGTCCGGCTGTCGATGAAGAAGCGTAAGCCCAGACTCTGACCGATCCGAACGACCCGGTCCATCGTACGGGCTACCTGCGAAGCCTGGGAGCCCATATGCTGGTTTAAACCCGTGGCACAGGCCACGACGTGACGAGCCTGTGTCAAGATATGTTCGACTTCGGCATCCGTCATGCGAGCCGATATAGCCATCGGACCGGGGTCGACGTCGGGCCGGACCGAGGTCATCGGGAGATGGATTAAGACATCCCGACCCTGACGACAGGCTTGCCGGGCTAGCCATCCAGCTACGGCCCCTTCCGGAAGGACGGCGATGCTCACGGCGACCGGCCATCGCAAGACGATTTCCGCCGTCTCGACGTCCCGGCCCATATCGTCTATGACCCACACGACAGGGGCACCCGATGGGCTCGGGGATTCGGTAGTTCGGCAGTTCGGCCATTCGACTGTCGGGCAGTTCGGAGGCGAGGGGGTCCGAGAATTCAGCCGACCACCTACTGGACCGTCTGATAGGGAGTCCATTCGGAGGCCAGGCGCCATCCGGAGCCGGACGACAGGTGGACCCGACACTTGGGGTCGGAGAGAAGCGGAAACGGCCGGCGGCGGTGGTAAGGGACGATGGCCCTCGAAAACGAACACCAGCAGGGCGAAGGTCACGAGGACAATGCTGACGAAGCTAAGGCCCAAGGTGCTGGTCGTCCGCAAGTTCATGCGGCCTTGCGGGACGGGAGCTTTTGAAGCTGTTCCCGAGCGAATTGGACAACCGCCGTCCCGCTGATGAAGCCTGTCTCGGCGTTCCAGCCCTCCTGCCGGTAGGCTATCGTCGGCGGCAGACCCTCGACTCCCAACCATGCGCCCTGGACTCGGCGGTAGAGGGCGACCGGAAGCCACAGGAAGACCTCTGCGTTCACGGGTACGGTGTCATACCAGGCGGCCGTCCCTCGGGAACGCTCCCCGACCGAGACGGCCCGCTGGTGGTCCTGCAAGACCGCCGCCAAGACCTCACACGCCCACCCCGTACTCCGGTCCTGGACGACGACGAGGGGACCCGTGTAGGCGACCGCCTCCCGCTGGAAGCTGTAACTCCGGTCATAAGCCCGCTGGGACCCCTGGAACTGACCGCCGCTCCCCTCGGCCAGGAATAGATTGGCCAGGTGCCAGGCTACGACAGGCCGAAGCTCGGTGCAACCACGCAGGTCCAGGACCAAGCCGTCCAGCCCCCGGGCCTGCCATAAACGCAAATGGTCCCGGATGACCTGATCGCCGACCTCGCCGGCTTCGTATAGGCGCAAAGAGCCGACCCGCCGCTCGGCGTCATATTCGGCCTGGAGTACGACGGGCGGCAGGACCTTTCGAACGAGGTCGACATACTCGGGCTTATCTGCCCGATGCCGCCAGATGGCTAAGCGAACCCGGGTCCCGGGCGCTCCCCGCAGGCGGTAATAAGCCTCGACAGCCGTCATCCGAATGGCCGGGGCGTCGTCGATGGCGTAAATGATATCGCCAGGCGCTAAGCCGGCCTCGGCCGCCGGGCTCCCGGGCCACACGGCCAGGACCAAGAAAGACGCCCGCCGGTCATCGATCAAGCGGAGGCCGACGTCACCCTCGGGGGCATTGTGGTGGACCCAGAAGTCTCGAATCTCGGGGGTCAGAACGGACGTATTGCGTCCCAGGGCCTTAGCCATCCCGACGAGAGCACTCCACCGGACCGTTTCATAATCGGGGGGTTCTACGTATTTTTGGTCAATTAAATATAGAACTTCAGTAAATATTTTGAAATATCGGTACGGCGGCTGAGCCTTCGTATAGCGGGCCCATAGCTGAACGCCGACGATAGCCCCCATGGCTAGGGCCCCACTCCCTAGGATCCACCACTGCCACCGGCGCATCCACGTACCTCCAAGATGCAAGATCAAGATACAAGATACGGGCCGCACGATGCAAGACCCAAGCCCCGCCCGCTAAAGCGGGATTATCGGAGCGCGAGAGCAGGCCCCCGAATCTCCGGCTCCCAGACTCCGGACCCAGGTCGACCTCGTTGCGAAACGAAGCCTTCCGGTGGCTCCGCCGGGTCTGGAGCCTGGGTTCCTCTGGATCCTGAGGCCTAGGACCCCTCACGACCCGGGCAGGCCGAGGAGGTGTCGGACCCACGGGAACTGCAGGACCGATTTCAGCAGGTTTAGATGCCAGTCGAAGTGCGCTCGGGCCTGGACGAGGTCCAGGATGCCGTCTCGCTGGATGAATCGAAGAAGTCGCTCGACTTGACGGTCATTCAAGCGGGCAAACATCTTCCGGAGGGCATAGCCGGCTTGAATCTCAGGCCCCAGGATCTGCCAGACGCGACGTTCATAGGGCACCAAGTCGGCTCGACTCCACGCGTCCCGGCGGAGGCATTCGGCGATGACCTCAGCGGCTACCTCAGCCCCGACCATGCCGTAGTAGATGCCGCCGCCTGTCGTCGTCTTGACCTGGCCCGCCGCCTCCCCGACAGCCACGACCCGGCCAGCCGTTATGGGGCCTCGCCAGCCTTGAGCGATAGGCTTGTAGTCTACGGGGACAGAGCGGCTGGGGTCGAGATTCCACGTAGGGCCGTACCGTTCCAGAAATCTTCGAAATAAAGGCTTAATAGGGGCCTCAGCCATCAGGCCGGCCCGGACTGTGTCCGGATAGACGGGAACCGCCCAGGCAAAGGCTCCAGACGCTACCGAACGGCCGATGTAGCAAGTCGTACAGTCTAAGGACTGACGAACGGGTACGTGGGCTTGGGCCGCTCGCAAGAAGTCCAAGGGCCGCCCCAGGCCCAACCGCCGGTGGAACCGGAAGTTGACGCCGGTCGCCAAGACCAAGAGGCGGGCCTGCTCTCGAAAGGGGGCTCGGTCCGGCAATCGGTAGCCTTCGAGGATGACCCCTGCCGGCCCGACATGAAGGGTCTGGACTCGATGACCGGACCGGACGATGGCACCTCGATCCGTCGCCCGTCGGGCCAGGGCTTCGTCCAAACGGTCTCGACGAACGGCATAGGCGAGGACACTCGGATGGCGGTATACGAAGCGCGTATCGTTCGGACCGACAAACCGAATGGTCTGAATCTCTGTGACCACGGTCGCCTGCGGTAGGTCCCAGCGTCGGAAAGCCTCAACGCCTATAATGCCCGTGCAGACCTTACCGGCCCCGATGGACAGGCGGTTGTCCAATACCAGGACTGCGAAGCCTGCCTCGGCCAGGCGTTCCGCCGTATGAAGGCCTGCCGGGCCGCCCCCGACGACGATCACGTCCCACTGATACAAAGCCGAACCTCTGACACATAGGCAGATGGGCAGTTGGGGAGATGGGCCATTCAGCAGTAGGCAGTCGGGAAATCGGGTTCCACCGGGGGCCCGATAGCTTTGCCCGGTTTAGAAAGCTGATGTCGGGGTATGACCAAGCCTGCCACCTGACCCCCGGTCTCTAATCCCTCCAAATCTCTTCTATCTGCCCAACTGCCTAACCGCGCTCTCATTTTGACCGAATGCCCGACGGCGTGACAAACTGGAACGGTAGACGCTCCGAGCATGTGCATTGCCTTCATCACGCCGGCGTTTAGCGGCGACGAAGCCGACTGGTGCATCCCGGTCGTACGGGGGACCTGGTCCGGCGATGGCCCGTTCGCACGAGATTCATGTCTTTGCCCTGCGGTACCCCTACCGTCGGGACCGCTACTTTCTGGACGGAGCCGTCGTCGACGCCTTAGGCGGAGCCCGCCGGGACGGGCTTCCGACGGCTGGTATTTCTCCAGCGGGTATGGGTCTTCATCCTCCGACAAGTCCGCCGATGGGCCCCCGACGTCTTCTATGCCCTCTGGGCCGACGAGCCGGGCTTCTTAGCCGTCCCCGTCGGTCGTCGCTTGGGGACGCCGACCGTCGTGTCCGTCATGGGCGGGGAGCTGGTCGCCTTGCCGGATATCAGGTACGGGGGCCAACTCAGCCGTGTCAGCCGATGGCTCGTCCGGGTGGCCCTCCGGGACGCAACCCGGGTGACGGTCGGGTCCCAAACCGTGTACCGGCAAGCCGAGGCCTGGGTGCCGCCCGAGCGGCTTTTGCGGCTCCCCTTGAGTGGTGGAAAATAGTCCACGCCGCTGTGCAAAAGGAATGCCAAGAGACTCCCGCCCAGGCCGACCAGTACAGGTCCCCTTGAGCCGGCCACCTGCCGTCGGAGCTGAGCCATCGTCCGAATCCATCGGACCCCTACAGCCCCCACGACTCAGAAGAAGGCGGCCGTCCCGACCCCACCCAAGTCGGCCAGGCGTTCCAGGTAGAGGCTATTCGCATGGACCCATTCGTCTCACTCGATCATCCCTAGGTAGCGACCGTAAAGCCGTCGAAAATTGTCGGGTCCGACCCCCAGGAGGGGTCGCTCGGCCATCATCCGGAGGGCGGCCCGCCACAAGTCGGCCCGCGGGACTGACGGCGGTCGCCGGGGCATGTCGTCCCGGGGTCGGTCCGTCAGGGGTTCGGCGTCCAGCGACCCGGGTCCTGGTCGGACGTACACGACCATCTCGGCCTCGGGCACGCCACGGTGCCGGAACCCGAAGAGGCCGAGAATCGACATGTCCCATGCGATGCGGCATCCCCCGGGCGGCAGACAGACCGGCACGGTCACAGTCATCGACAGGACTCCGCCGGGCAGTACGTCATGAGGAATGCGGACCTCCGTCGAAGGCCACCGTACAACCCGTCGCCCGTCAGCACTCAACCAGCGGTATCCCAGGACGAAAGGATGCTCGCCCCCGGCCCGCCATACAGCGCGTCCCGTGTTAGAGACCCTCACGACGACCCGGAGCGTCTCGCCGGACCGAACGTCCAACGCCGCCGGAACGACATAGCGAGCACCGTACCCGTCCCGATCGCTTTCCGTCCAGATTCGCAACCGGAACGTCGGATTTCCTAGAAGGACACTGGACGTCAGAGTCCAGACGCCTATAACGAGCCCGGCCGTGCGGACCATCTGACGGTCTCTTAAGCCGAATTGACCTAGGACGACCATCCATCCCAGGACGGCCAGGAGGACCAGTAGACCGGCCCGACTGAAGGTCAGTCCGACAGAGAGCGTACAAACGATGGCCACGACCGTCGCCATCCCTTGTAAGGCCTGACGTGAAGCCGTAGTCGCCACGGCGATGGCGAAAGGGACGACCATTTCGAAGAACATAGCGACGATCGTAGCGAACTGAAACGTCCCGCTCAGCCGCCGCTGGCCCCCGATGAGGCTCGGCGCTTCCTTGAAAAGGCTCAGCCAAGGGTCCAAGACGGCCGGCCCCACAAACTCTCCCAGGCCCAGGAGGGCACACTTACGCCAGCCCCAGCGATGAGGGCCCTCAGGAGACCGCTGACTCGTCGTTCGTCCTGGGCCATCTCGACGGTCATCAGGAAAACCGCAACGCCCAAAGCCCATCGACCTACGAACTTGAGGGCTGCCCCCGAGTAAGCCGGTGCTCCGAGGGCGGACCCGACGGCCGTCAAGAGAAAGACCGCCCAGGGGCGTGGTGGGGTTAGGTTTTTCCAAGAATCCAACCCCCGGCGCCAAATTGCTATCCTCACATTCTTTCCCGCATCCCGTACATTGCGGCCTGCGTCCGGATGACCCCGCTCTAGCAAGCGAGGCTTGGATCGGGCATCCTGCATCCGCGCCAGGCCCCACGTCTCGACGGCGGCGACGGCCACCAGCTCCAGGCTCGTGAAGACGAACCCCGGCGGTCGTACCAGGGGCCGGACCGTCTCAAAGGGCAGGAGAAGAGCCAAAACGATAGTTAGCCAATAAACCCACCGCATAGGAACTATGCATTGCGGATTGCGAATCGCAAGTTTCGGTATGGGGTCCTTCCGAAAACCCTCACACTCAGCATCCAGTCCCTCGACTCGCGCCAGACAGCAGGGTCCCCCTGTCCCGGCATCGGCCATCAGGCCGGTGTCATTCCCATCTGACGGGGAGTGATGCTGGCGTCATCCACTTTTTAACTCGCAATCCGCAGTCCCAACATGACATCTCTACGTACTACTGACAAGATGAGTTTGGGCTTGACACGTAGCCGGGAATACGTATCTTATGTCGGTACCAGTATGTAGGGGTCCACGGAGCGACGACTCCAGCTCCTCAGGACCAACCGCCACACAGACGAAGTCAGAGCCGATGTGTTCGATTGTGTCCGTGAATATGAAGAGGTTAGGAGTCCGCGCAAGCTCGTAATCTGAAGCGTATAGGAGGTCGATTATGACGAAAGAAGCGTGGACCCGACGGACCTTCGCGGGGCTTGGGGCCTTCCTTGCCCTGCTGGCCCTGGTCCTCATGCCCCGGGTGATCGCCGGCGACACCGCTCAGGTCAATGTCTTGGCCAACGTCCTCGGCACCTGCAAGTTTGTCAGTGGCGCAACCCTCAACTTCGGTAACTTGGACCCCTCCGTAGGAACGGACGCAAATGCCACTACATCCCTTCAATTCTGGTGCACGCGGGGGGCTTCTTACACGATTACGGACAATAACGGTCAAAACTCGAGCGGTACGACTCAGCGTATGAAGCATGCGACGGTTGCGACGGAGCTTATCCCTTATTCCTACTGTTACACGAGCAGCGGTCCGGCTCCCACCCCTTGTACCACCGATACGACTTCGGTTACCGGTACGGGCAGTGGTCCGCAAAATCCTATCACGCTGAATATTTCGGGCACCATCACGGGGTCGAATTACACAAACGCTCTGGTCGGCTCTTACAGCGACACGGTGAATATGAATATCACGCCGTAACGGGCTTTTCATGGCCGACGGGGGCAGGGGCGGGGTGCCTTTGCCCCTGTCGCGTGTCTCCCGGTGATGGTGTTCCATGCGGCGATGGCTTCCCGAGGGGGTTTTGGTATGTCAGGTCTACGTCGGACTCGGCCTGGGTGTCGCTGGGCTGGTCTGGGCGGCGGACACGGCGACCGTGGCCGTCTCGGCCGTCGTCCTCTCAGACAACGACTGCCGGTTTCGACCCCAATCCCCGCTAGTGACGCTCAATTTCGGGACGTTGGACCCGGCGAACCCTATCGATAAGACGGTCAGTACGACCCTGACCTTCCGTTGCCGCGGTCGGGACCGGACGGTCGTGTGGGCCATTGAGGACGACGACGGTCTCTACGAGACGGGACCGAATCAGAACCGCATGCGCCACACGACGGTCCTGACCGAATTTATCCCCTACGTGATCCCCCGCACGGGGACGACCCCCCGCAATCAAGACGTAACGGTTACCCTCACGGCTACCGTCCGGGACGTCGACTATCAGAATGCCTTTGTCGGAAACTATGCGGACGTCGTGACCCTAACGCTTCTGCCGTGATCGGTCATGACGGCGGTCAAGACGCTGAACGCCAGCCGTCATGCTGGCGCCAGTCCCAGGGGGCGCTTCCACATCCATCATGCGGGGACCGGGCCCCTGGGACGTCTATCTTGCGCTTTCTGTACCATAGCTCTATCCTGCATCAAGAACTCTTCCCATGCAGGTGAGGTCCGCAGATGGACGACCAATCAGACTTCCGGCGCGGGGTTTCGCGGACCGAGACCCGGGGCCCGACACCGGGGACCCTCTTGATCTTGCGGCTGGGCCTGATCGTCGGGCTTTTGACGGCCCTTGGACCCCTGCCGGCTGTCGGGGCATGGCGGGTGACGCCGATTCGGGTCGAGCTGGACGCCCGCACGCGAAGCGCCACCGTGACGGTCCTCAATGAGGGCGATGAACCCCTGTACCTTCAGATGAAGACCTTTGAGTGGACGCAAGACGCAGAGGGGAATGACCAGTACAAAGAGACGGACGACCTCATTTTCTTCCCCAAGATCATGGAGGTTCCTCCGAACGATGCCCGTCTCCTGCGGGTCGGCCTGAAGGCCCCAGCGGTTGCTAAGGAGCGGACCTACCGTCTGTTCTTAGAGGAAATCCCGGCACCCCGGAAGGCCGAGGGCGCCCAAGTGGCCATCGCCGTCCGCTTCGGCCTGCCGATTTTCGTGAAGCCCGTCAAGGAAGAGGCCGAGGGCGTCCTTGAAAACGTGACCCTCTCGAACGGCCAGTTGAACGTCGCTATACGGAATATGGGGAACACGCACTTCTTTGTCGAGTCGATTTCCGTGCAGGGGAAGGACGCGAACGGGCAAGCGATCTATACCCAGGATGTCCAGGGGTGGTACCTGCTGAGTGGGGCCGCCCGAACCTTTACCGTGAAGGTCCCGGCAGAGGTCTGTTCGAAACTGAACCGGATGGACCTGCGGGTGAAGACGGACCGGTTTGAGCTCAAGGGGGGCTTGGACGTTCAGGCGTCCATGTGTGCGACGCCGATGGCGCCGGCCACTGACCGGGGACCCACGAATCCAGTGCCGTCGCCCTCACCAGCCCAAGCGCTCCCGCTGCCGGCCCTGGCCCCGCCGTCGGTCCTCACTTTCATTCAGTCCGGACGGCTGGATGAGGCTGTCCGGTGGAGTCTCGAACGCCTCCGCCAGTGGGTCGGCCCGGGATGGCTCCTGCAGGTCGAAATCGCCTGCCAGTCGAAGACGGTCGTCGAGGACGCTCCCAAACTGCGACCCGCCGAGCGGATTTACCTCCTCCCTCGGATGGTCGGTGGCCGGTCCTGCTACACCCTGGCCTATGGTATTTTCCGGAGTCCCGCCGAAGCCTGGCAGATCTTTACGCAGTCAGTAGACGCCACGGCCTTAGATCTGGCATCCTCGCCAGTCTTATTGTCCGTCGATGACGCCTTAAGGAGGTCTCGGGGGTCAGGTCCCGGGTTCCAGAAAAAGGACTTCAGACCCTAGGCCCCCAGACTCCATGCCGATTCATTTAGCTATCTCGTCTTGAGACGAAGCAATCGCGGGGTAGGTCTATGGCCCTCGGTTTGTGGTCCCCCAGTTTCCCCGGCATCCGGCACGTGGGGCTTGGGACCCTTTTCATCCTGCGTCTTGCATCTTGCATCTCGGCTATGGCCCAGCCGGCTGCTGAGCCGGTCATCGTCCGCATCGTCCTGAATCAGGAGCCGAAGGGCGAATTCGTCGTCTACATGACACCGGAGGGCGACTTTCTGGTTCGGGTCGAGGACCTTCAAACCTGGGGTGTCCGGCTCCCGCCGGGGCCGGTCACGGAAATCGAGGGTCAGGCCTACCGGTCCCTTCGGTCCATCGCTGGGGTGACCTTCGAATTCGACGAACGGATGCTGACCCTGGAAGTCGCCGTGCCGCCGACGCTTTTGCCGGCGCAAGTCTTTGACTTTCGACCCCCACGGCCACCCAACGTCTACTACCCCCGGGATTCCGGCGCTTTCTTCACTTACGACGTGACTTACAGCGTCGAGAACGGCTTTCAGTTCCAGAGTTTGAATGGGTCCAGCCAGGTCGGCCTCCGGATTCGGGACGTGCTGTTCTTTTCAGACCTTTCCTATCTGCGGACACCGACCTTCCAGCGGTGGATCCGATTGACGAGCCAGGTCGTCTATGACCAGCGATCGTCACTGAATCGTCTGGTCATAGGAGACTTCTTCGCCAGCTCGGGCGAGTTAGGAGGGACGCTTCAACTGGGGGGCATCGGTTTCGCCCGCGTCTACTCGATCAATCCCTACCTTATCCGATTCCCGACGTGGTCCTTCGTCGGGACGGCGGACTTGCGTTCGACGGTACGGATTTCTATCGACGGCCAGACCGTCCGGACCCTGGAGGTCGCGCCCGGCGTGTTCGAGTTTCGGAATCTGACCTACTACGGGGGCTTTCATACCATAGAGGTCGTAGTCCGGGACGTCCTGGGGCGGGAGCGGCGGTTCCGGGAGGCCTTCTACTTCACCGATGCTCTCCTCGAACAGGGCAAGCAGGAGTTCAGCTACGGGGCGGGTTTCATCCGGGAAGCCTTCGGCTCCGAGAGCTGGCGGTATCGGGACCTGGCTGTCTTAGCGTTTCATCGGGTGGGCCTCACCGACAGCGTAACGGTCGGCCTGCGAGCGGAGGTTCTCGTAAACGAGTTTTACAACGGCGGTCCCCTCGTAGCCGTTCGGATCGGTCCATTGGGCATTCTGTCGGGTGCGGCCGCTTATAGCGGCCAGACTCGGGAAGACCGAAAATCTGGATGGGCCGCCAGTGTCCAGTACTTCTATCAGACCCGGCCTTTCGTCCTCGGAGGCTTCCTCCGGTATTTCCATCGGGACTATGCGAGTCTGCACAACCGGTTCCTTCCGGACCGACCCCGGCAGGAGTGGGGATTCCACGCGAGTTGGGGGTCTTCGGTCGTGGGCTTCCTCTCGGTCGGGGGGACCTGGGTCCGACGGTGGACGGGTCTGGACCGGCAGGTCTGGACAGCGACCTACAACCGGAACCTCTTCCGGCGGCTCAATGTCATCGTGAACTTCCAACGGGTCCGGGAACAGAGGACCTTCTGGCAGGTCCTGGGGACGCTGAACTTCTACGTAGGACCCCGATTCATCGTCACGGGTCGGTCCGAGTGGGGCTCGGTTGAGACCGGCCAGGGCGTGCAGGTCCACAGCATCCCGCCGGTCGGCGAAGGCCTGGGCTTCCGAGCGGCGGCCCATCGGACCGAGACCGGCAGGAGCGTCACGTATGCCGGCGAGACTTTTCTGCAATGGCACACACGATATGGGACCTACCGAGGATTCTTTCAGGGCTTCTGGGGGAGCTTGGGGCGTCAGTATACCTTTCAACTCTCGGCGGCCGGGTCGATCGCTTACGTCGGCGGCACACTGGCCTGGGGGCGGCCCATCGTGGATAGCTTCGGGGTCGTCCAGGTCGGAGACCTGGCCGGTGTGCGAGTGTACGTCAACAACCAGGAAATCGGGCGGACGGGCCGGTCGGGCAAGCTCCTGGTCCCCTTGCTGAGTTCGTACTTGGACAATCAGGTGTCGATCGACGATAAGGACATTCCCCTAAACTACCGCGTGAGCGAGCTCATGCAGGTCGTATCGCCGCCGTTTCGGAGCGGTTCGGTCATCCGCTTTGACGTGCGGCCCTTCCAGGCCGTCGTGGGAGTCCTGAAGATTCGATACGACGGCCAGACGGAGGCCGTCGAGTTCCGGGAAGTCCAGCTCGTCGGGCCGGCCGGCCTGACGGTCGTGGCGACCGGCAAGGGCGGGGAATTCTACGTCGAGGACGTCCGGCCCGGGCCGTACCGGCTATCTTTTGAGCACCGGGGCCGCACCTGTATAATGGACATCGTCATCCCGAAGTCGAGCGAAATGATCGTGGATCTGGGAGACGTCGTCTGTGAGGTTGGGTAAGCGTTGGGTCGTATGGGTCGCCCTCGTGTGCGGCGTGGGAATCCGGTCGGCCGGGGCCCAGTGTTCGGTCACAGCTACGAGTATTAACTTCAGGACTTATGACGTCTTTAGTACATCGCCGGTCACGGCGGTGGGGACGATTACCGTCGACTGTAACATGGCGCCGCCTCCGGACGTCGTCATTCAAATCGGGCCGAGCGCGAATTCGGGCAGCTTTAACCCCCGGCAGATGAAGCCCATGGCGGGCCCGGACCGCCTAAACTATAACCTATTTACGGACGCCTCGATGACGATTGTCTGGGGAGACGGAACGTCGGGTACAGCGACCAAGACCTGCGAGCAGGTCGTGAAGCCGAAACCCTGCACGCAGATGGTGTATGCTTTACTTCCGGCCGGCCAGGACGTGGCCGTCGGGGTGTACCAGGACATCGTGACGGTCACGATCCTCGTGGTGCCGAAGAGGTAAAGGGGCCCCGGGGTCGGGGGGATTATACCTGATCCCCGGTCCCTGCCCCTGCGGGAAGGGGTGGTGATGGAGACGGCGACGGACGTTCCGATGCGCATGACCGAATGGGCGGATCCTCGGGCCTGGGCGTCCCAGGTCTATCACGCCGACTATTTATCTCCCTCCATGGCGTACGCCCTCGTCCGGACGCAGGCCGACCTGCCGGTTTTCCTCTTGGAAAGCGCCGAGGGGCCCGAGAAGATCGCTCGGTTCTCTATCATCGCGGGCGACCCCTTGGCGACCCTCACTGGGTCCTTCGAGGCTGAGGACCCGACCTGGTCCTTGTTCGAACAGGCCAGCCGGCAGTGGTTCGAGGCCCGCTGGGCAGAGGCCGGGCCGACCTGGCCCTTCTTGGGCTGGTACGGGTATGTCGCCTATGAGATGACCCAACGATTTGAGCGGGTGGCCTTCCGACATCCCCGGACGCTGACCGTCCCTGACTTCGCCTTTATATTTCCGGGCCAGCTCGTCGTCTTCGACCACCGTCAGCGGGTCATGTATCACGGGTGGCATCGAAGCCGGACCCCCTGGACGTGGCCGGACCCGTGGGCCCGGGTCCCGCTTCCGCTTTTGCTTCCCCGGCGGGCCCCCCGCGCCGACTTTCGGGCCGAGCCGACCCTGAGCTTAGAGGCCTTTACGGCCATGGTCGAGCGGGCCCGGGATTATATCCGGGAGGGGGACATCTTTCAGGTCGTCCTGTCCCAGCGGTTTGAGCGGCCTTGGTCGGGAGACCCCTGGCCGATTTATCGGGTCCTGCGGAACTGGAACCCATCGCCCTACATGTTTTACCTGGACTATGGGGCCTTTGTCCTGTTGGGTAGCTCGCCGGAGATGTTGGTCCGGCAGGTCGGCGACACGGTCTGGATTCGGCCCATTGCCGGGACTCGCCGCCGGGGCCGGGACGAGGCCGAGGACCAACGCTTCATCGAGGAACTTTGCCAAGACGCTAA
This sequence comes from Acidobacteriota bacterium, assembly GCA_025061865.1. Classification (GTDB taxonomy): domain Bacteria; phylum Acidobacteriota; class HRBIN11; order HRBIN11; family HRBIN11; genus HRBIN11. The sequence continues at coordinate 12,978 of JANXAA010000026.1, forward strand.
AGAGCGGGCCGAACATGTCATGCTCGTGGACCTGGCCCGCCATGACCTCGGGCAGGTCGCTGTCCCGGGGACTGTCCGGGTTACTCGCCTGATGGAGGTCGAGACCTACTCCCACGTCTTTCACCTGACCTCGGAGGTTCAGGCGACGGTCCGGCCTGACGTGCCGCCCTTGCGGGTCCTGGCCGCCGGCTTCCCAGCCGGGACCGTCACCGGGGCTCCCAAGATTCGGGCCATGGAGATCATCGACGAACTTGAACCCGTCCGACGGCAATTCTATGCGGGCGGCGTC
>JANXAA010000270.1 GCA_025061865.1 Acidobacteriota bacterium
CCGCAAAGGACGCGTAACGCCCGACGGCCTCGGCGACGACGGCACTACTGACCTTGTCCAAGCCCAGGCCGCCATACTCTTCCGGGATGTCGACGGAAAGCAGGCCCAACTCCCCGCACTTACGCATGACCTGGCGTAAAAGGTCCAGGTCTTGATGTTCCAAGCGCTCGATGTGGGGGAAGACATCCCGGTCCATGAATTCATAAGCCGTCGCTTTGATCATGCGTTGTTCTTCCGAGAGGTCTTCCGGTGTGAACACGGCCTCCGGGGAGAAGTCCTGGATGAGAAAATGGGCCCCCCTTGGGAGCACGACTTCGGCTTCGGTCTTGACCGTCATGATGGACCTCCGTCTTGGCGTCGGGCCTTGGACCGATGCTCCCACTTCAGAAAAACACCCCCCTTCCAGGATACATGATACCGGACCTTCCATCTCCCAGCAATCAGGTCCCAATCCGGAGTCCGTACTATCGTTATATTGGCTCTTTCTATGGATCGCCGACCCTTGTCCCCCGATGGGGACAGCCGTATAATGCAACGCCCCGAAGTCGGGGGTCGGTCTGGAGACCCCGGTCATTCGGGGCGGAGCGAATCCGATGGGCATCCTCCAGCGACTGCGAGAAAGCTTGCAGAAAACCCAGGCTCGTCTCCGAGATCAGCTCATCCTGTTGTTTACGGGCCGTCTGATCGACGAAGCCTTCTGGGACCAACTCGTCGAGCTCCTGATCGCGGCCGATATCCATTACGAGCTAGCCGAGGCCATGACGCGAGAGACCCGCCGGCGGGCCGAGCGGGCCCTGATCCGGGAACCCCCCCAGGTCCTGCCGGTCTTGGTCGACGTCTTGACCGAGCGGCTGACCGTGCCGGCCGAAGCTCCGACCGGACCCGGTCCCCACGTGTACTTTTTCGTGGGCGTCAACGGAACGGGCAAGACGACGACTATCGCCAAAATGGCCTACCTCCTAAAGGGCCAGGGCCGGTCGGTCCTCCTCTGTGCCGCCGACACTTTTCGGGCGGCGGCCATCGACCAGTTGGCTATCTGGGCTGAGCGGCTCGGTGTGCCCGTCATCGCCCATCAGGCGGGCGGCGACCCCGGCGCCGTCCTATTTGATGCCCTCCAGGCGCTGAAGGCTCGGAAGCTCGACGTGCTCCTCGTCGATACGGCCGGCCGCCTCCACACGAAAGTGAACCTCATGCGAGAACTCGAGAAGTTGAACCGCATCGCCCGCCAGCAGGTCGAGGGGGCACCGCACGAGACATTCTTGGTCCTGGACGCCACGATGGGTCAGAACGCCCTCCAGCAGGCTCGCGTCTTCCGGGAGGCCACGCCCCTGACGGGTCTCATCTTGACCAAGCTGGACGGGACGGCTAAGGGCGGCGCGGTTCTCTCTATCGTCGATCAGTTGAAAGTCCCCGTGCGCTTCCTGGGCGTCGGGGAAAAGGCGACCGACCTGGTCCCCTTCTCGCCGCGGGAGTTTGCCCAAGCCTTGGTCGGGTCGCCCGAGGAGTGGGTGGGGTAGTCGGTGGGGGGTCAGATTTTCAGGGGCCTAGGGAGCGGGGCAAAGGCCGGATCCCTGAGCTTCACCCCTGACCCCTAACGCCCCATACCCGAGACCGATAGAAAAGGTGAACGGATGAGCCCCATCCCGCTGGTCGTCGTTGGGACGGTGGCCTATGACACGATCCGGACCCCCAGGGGTGAAGTCCGCGAGGCCCTGGGCGGCTCGGCGACGTACTTCTCGCTGGCCGCGGCCCTGTTTACCCGTGTGGGCCTCGTCGCCGCCGTCGGCGTGGACTTCCAGGCCAGGGACCGACAGCTTTTGATCGATCGTGGCGTCGACGTCGCCGGCCTCCAGACTTACCCGGGCGAGTCCTTCCGATGGGTCGGTGAGTACCACGGGGCCCTCGATGAGGCCCACACGCTGGAGACCCGGCTGAACGTCTTGACGCAGTTCGACCCCGTCCTCCCGCCGGCCTATCGGGCGCCGGAGATCCTGTTCCTAGCCGCCATCGACCCCGAGCTTCAGCTTCGCGTCCTGGACCAATTGGAACGGCGGCCCCGGCTCGTGGCCTGTGATACCCGGGACTTCTGGATCGAGCATACCCGTCCGGCGCTCCTCCGAGTCTTGGAACGGGTCGACTGCGTCCTGATCAATGAGGGCGAGGCCCGTCTGCTGGCCGGGGAGCACAATGTCGTGAAGGCCGCTCAGGCGATCCGACGGGGTGGCTCCTTTGACTTAATCATCAAGCGGGGCGGCTACGGGGCACTCCTGTTTCGAGACGACAGCGTCTTTGCGATCCCGGCCTATCCCTTAGAGGACGTGGTCGACACGACGGGGGCCGGGGATTCGTTCGCCGGTGGCTTCCTGGGTGCGTTGCTTCGGGAGCCGACCCGTATCCGGAAGGCCCTCGTCCTGGGCAACGTCGTGGCCTCGTTTACCGTCGAGGACTTTTCGGTCCGCCGCCTGACGGCTCTGGCTTGGCCCGAGGTCTGGCACCGCTACTTAGAGTTTCGAGACGTCGTCCGCTTGGAGGACTTGTGATGGCCTCGGTGTCCCCCAACGGTGATGCGATCATTATCGACCACTTCTCGAAGAGCTACCGGATGGGCTTCTTCCTGCGGCGAGTCCCGGCCGTCCGGGACGTGACGCTCAGGGTCCGGCGGGGCGAGATCTACGGCTTCCTGGGGCCGAACGGGGCCGGCAAGACGACGACTATCAAGGCCCTCGTCGGCCTGATCCGTCCGGACCGGGGCCGCCTCACAGTCTTGGGTGGACCGCCGGCCGACCCCTCCGTCCGCCGGCGCATCGGCTTCATGCCTGAAAATCCCTACTTCTACGACTACCTGACCGTCTGGGAGTTTTTGGACTTCCACGCTTCGCTGTACGGAATCCCCAAGGCCGAGCGGCGTCACCGTATCGAAGATTACCTCGAACGGGTCAAGATGACTGAACACGCCAAGAAGCGGATCCGCCAGCTCTCTCGCGGGATGCTCCAGCGGATCGGCCTCGCCCAGGCCCTCATCGGCGACCCGGAGGTCCTCATCCTTGACGAACCCATGTCAGGCCTGGACCCTATCGGCCGGTGGGAGATGCGGGAGCTCCTGCGGTCCCTGCGGGGTCAGAAGACGATCTTCTTCAGTTCGCACATCCTTCACGACGCCGAGGTCCTGTGCGACCGGATCGGCGTTATTTTCCAGGGCCGGATCATCGCCGAGGGAGCCGTCGGGGAACTCATCGGGTCCAGTATCGAAGGCTACGAGGTCGCCTTGGAGGGCGTTCCCGAAACGGTGCCGGTGGGACCGGCTCAGGTCCTGTCCCGGCAGGACCAGCAGGTCTACCTGTGGACCCAGCCGGCGGACCTGTCGGCCGTCATGGACGTCGCCCACACGAACGGATGGCGAGTCGTCGCCGTCACCCCCCAGAAGCGGAGTTTGGAGGACCTCTTCATGACGTTGGTACGTGAGAAGTAGGTGCTAGGGTCTGGGTCTCAGGTCCCAGGAATAGGGCTCCGACGGTCGTGGGTGGGTCAAGGCTGCCTGGGTTCGATCGGGGCCCGGTTCCCGGGACTCGAGGCCGCATCCTGCACCCTGTATCTTGTTGGGGGCATCCATGGGACCGGTCGTGGTCGTCACGTTTCGGGAAGCCGTCCGAAACCGGGTTCTGTACCTTCTCTTGTTTTTTGGGGTCTT
>JANXAA010000271.1 GCA_025061865.1 Acidobacteriota bacterium
ACTTTAGCGCGAACCGGGGGGACTCCCTGAAGGTCTCCTTACGGTACGACTGGGCCTTACGCCCTTGGGGATGTGCCATTGACGGCTTGCCTTCCCAGGAAAGCCTGCAGGGGATACGCCAAGCCGACGACCAGGAGGCATCCGACGACGTTGTACCAAAGAAACGAAATGTCCGTCCACAGGAAGCAGGCGACGACGGCCGCTTCAGCGGCCAGGGCAGCCAGAAAGGTCGCCGTCCCGCCGACGCCCCTGCAGAAAAAGGCGACCAGGAAAATACCCAGGATTGTCCCATAGAAGAGAGACCCCAAGATGTTGACGGCTTCGACGAGAGAGCCCAGGCGGTGGGCGTACCCCGCAAAAACGATAGCCAAAGCCCCCCAGGCCAGGGTCGAGGCCTTGGAGATGACCACGTAGTGGCGCTCGTCGGCCGCCTTTCGGAGCAGGCGACGGTATACGTCGACGACCGTCGTCGAGGCCAGGGCATTGAGTTCGGCCGCTACGGACGACATGGCGGCCGCAAAAACGACGGCGATCATCAGCCCGACGAGGCCGGGCGGAAAGTGGTGGAGCACGAAGGACAGAAAGATGTAGTTGACGTCACTCGTCTCAGCCTCGGGGTTGACCCGCTGGATGAGCTGGGTGACCTGCCGGCGGACGTCCTCGATCCGGGCTTGAGCCGCCGCCAGGGTTGACCGGGCCGCCTCGACGTCGGATGCATCCTCGTCTCGGAGGGCCGCCGCCAGCCGACGGGCGGCGGCTGCCTTGGCCCGAAAGGCTTCAGCGTATTCGGCCTCGAGGGCCGCATAGTCGGCCGCATAGGGGCTGGCTCGGAGCCGGGCCGTCTCGACGGGATTGAAATACAGCGGGGGCGCTACGAACTGATGAAAGGCGAACACGGTCGCCCCCGTCAGGAGGATAAAGAACTGCATCGGGACCTTCACGATCCCGTTAAAGAGCAAGCCGAGTCGGCTCTGGGCGACCGAGCGACCCGTCAGATAGCCCCGGACCTGGGACTGGTCCGTCCCGAAGTACGAGAGGGCCAGAAAGAACCCACCGATCAGGCCGGACCAGAGGGTATATCGGTCATGCAAGTCGAAGGAAAAGTCCACGGCCCGGAGGCGTCCCATCTGACCGGCCACGCGCAGGGCTGTCATCCACGAAACGCCGTCTGGCAAGAGGGCCACGACGGTCCCCAAGGCCCCGAGGAGACCCCCTATCATGATGATGAACTGAAGAAATTGGGTCCATTGGACAGACCTGGACCCCCCCAGAGTCGTGTAGAGGACAACGAGACATCCCATAATCAAGATGGTCCTCGAGATGTCCCATCCCAGGAGAACCGATAGCACGATAGACGGGGCGTAAATCGTCAGGCCCGCCGCCAGGCCCCGCTGGACCAGGAACAAGCCCGCCGCCAAAAGACGCGTCTTAAGGTCAAACCGCCGCTCCAAGTACTCGTAAGCCGTGTAGACTTTCAGGCGATGGTAGATCGGGACAGCCACGGCGGCCAGGACGACCATCGCCAGAGGCAGACCCAGGTAGAACTGCACGAAGCGGAGGCCGTCCACGTAGGCCTGCCCGGGCGTCGACAGAAAGGTGATGGCGCTCGCCTGGGTCGCCATGATGGAGAAGGCGACGGCGTACCACCGCATGGACCGGTGGGCCAGTAAGTAGCCCTGCATGTCCCGCAAGCCTCGGGCCTTCCAGAGGCCATACAGCTCGACGGCCATCAACGATGCGACCAATACAAACCAGTCGATGGGGCTCACGGAAATCACCTAACCTTAAACTAAACTTATTGGATAGACCTCGTGACCGCGTGCGGACAGGATGGCATGACGAGACATGGCCTTCAGTAAACAGAAAGCCCCATCCTCAGCCGCCCCACCAGCGGGTGAGCCAATAGAACAACAGGATCCATAGCAGGAGATGGAGGACGACGAAGACGTAACAACCCGTCCATCGCCGGAAGAAGGGCGGTCCCTCGTCACCGTCTTGATCTCGCTCCCTTCTCGTCATTACCATCCTAGGCTCCATGCCGCCGCACCCTGCGGCCCTCGCTCTAGCGAGCGGGGCTTGAACCCGCCGACGTAGACTCCGCGCCTCGACACCGTCATCCTGAACCCTCTACACCGGGATTACTTTGCCTCGACCAGGTTCACGAAGGCCCGAAAGGCTCCCGGGACACCCGCCGGGAGCTGGCGGAACCAAGCGTAGGCTGTGTAAATAAAGACGCCCTTCCCGTAGCGAGCCCATAAGAGGCCGCCGGCCCGAGGCGGCTCGCCCGGGTCCTGGCTGGCGAGGACCGTCTCGTAACGGGGGTCCCACGTTCCGGCGAAGTAGAGGCCTCGCTCTTGGACCCAGTCGGCAAAGTCTTGGGCCGTCAGCCGATGGGGTCGGTGGAGAACAGGGTGGTCCGGTCGGAGAAACGTGACAGGAGCCTCCTCGACGGTGACCCGTTCCGGGGAGATCTGAAAGGGGTACGGGCCGATCGAATCCGTCACCAGACCCCGGGCCGTGCTGTATTGGACGACTAGCGTCCCGCCGTCCGCCACGTAGTCCATCAGGCGTCGGTAGACCCTTCGGAGGACGGGCCGCGTATTGTAAGCTCGTACGCCGATCACGATGGTTTGCAAAGCCCTGAGGTCGCCCGTCTCGAGGTCCTCGTCAGTCAGGAGGGTGACCCGGTAACCGACCTGTCGCAGGTACTGGGGAATTGCGTCGCCGGCGCCCATGACATAGCCGATGTGGCGCTTCCGAACCGTCAGGTCGACCCGGACCAGACGGGCCTCGGCAGGCGGAAACAGCGTCTGCGGGACGATATGGGGATAGGCGATGCGGACGACGTCATGGGCCTGTCGGAAACGGCCGTCGATTTCCACTTCGGCTTGGAGACGTCCAGCCATCGGCTTAACCGGAGGCCGAATCGAGACGACCGCGTCGACCGTCTCACCCTTCTGGGTCATCCGGAAGGGGATTGACGACGGCTCGGCCTGCCAACCGGGCGGCCAGCGCAGTCGTAAGGTCCCGACGACGCCAGCGGCGTGGCTCTGTAGAGTAAGACGAACCCGTTTGGGACGGGCGTCGGGAAAGACGTACAGGGCATCGTCCCAACGAACACTGACGGGCGGGACGATGATGAAGGGCCGGTGTTGCTCGCCCTCGATGGGGTCCGTGAAACGGTAGGTCACCGGAACGGAGAAGGTCAACGGGCCGCGGTCCGTCGAGATGACGAACTCGACACGCAAGGGGGGATTTTCCGGCCGACCCCGCAGGTCCGGGTCCGTCGCCCGGTAGAGGCCCGGCTCAGGCGGCTCTCGGAGCCAATACGGCTGAGTCGGCAGCGCGTCCGTCGGGACAGGAAGCGAGGCTTCGACCCGTATGGGCCGATTCGGCACCAAGGGCTTTTGAACGTCGATGGCCTCAGTTCGGTAAGGGATACGGACTTTTTCTAAGCCCCAAGGGAGGTCGGACTGCAAGAGGGCCATCAAGTGCAGCCGGACTTCCGTCCCCGGGGCGGCCGTCTCATCGGCGGCGATAGCCTCGACCCACAGGCCCGCGCAGTCCCGCAGGACGTCTAAGAGCTCCTGTCGCTTGACGTCGACCCAATCGTCCGGCGGCAGACGGCTCATCCGGTCGTAGGCCTCCAATAGGAGGGGGACGACGTCGGCCG